>NZ_DASTTN010000370.1:0-8787 GCF_035760125.1 Flavobacterium sp. | reverse complement strand
GTTTAGTTTACTCAGTTTACCAATAATGAAGGACATTTGTTCGTGGAAACCTAACTGCAAGGATTTATCGAACTCGTCCAAAATTAAAGTTTGGATTTTGTCCAATCTAAAATTGCCTCTGTCGATATGATCTGCAATTCGACCTGGAGTTCCTATCAAAACAGCTGGTGGATTGCTCAAATTTTTAATTTCGGTATCAATGGAATGCCCGCCGTAGCACACATTTACTTTGTAATCTGTTCCCATTTTTTTCCAAACCTGTTCGATTTGCAATCCTAATTCGCGTGACGGAACCAGAATTAAACATTGAACCGATAGAATTTCGGGCTGTAACATTTCGAAAATTGGCAATAAAAATGCCAACGTTTTCCCAGAACCTGTTGGAGAAAGCAGTAAAACATTATTGTCATTTAGGATGACATCTTGTGCAACTTCTTGCATTTCATTTAGGCTTTCGATACCTAAATTCAATAATATATTGTTGGAATGGTGTTTCTTATTCATTTTGCAAAGGTAGTCAAAAATAGCACTCTGTTTTCAATACTCAAATCGCCCATTTTGTATCGCAGAATTGCATAGTTTTTATGGTAAGCAATTCTGGGGTTATTTTTTGAAATGATAATAAAAAAGCAAAATATCTCCCTTTAGCCCCGATAGAAGTGAAAATCCTTTTTGTTTTTTCTTTAAAAACAAAAAGATTGTAACGGATAGCAGGACAATGCCGCCTAAAAAAGCCTAATCTTTCTGCTCCAAAATTAATTATCAAACTTAGATTATCTGAGTCATATAACTTTAAAAAGCCTCGGTAATTCTAAAATAAAATCCCCAATCACCACGGCCTGCAGCAATATCAATTCCCGCGTTTACTTTTTGACCGGCCTTTTCAATTACCTGGTAACGAGCACCGGCACCTATACTTGGCAACGGCTTACTCCAAGATGCACCAGAATTATACCAATCGCCCGCTGCGGCTCCCTCTTCAGATTTTCTATAGGCAATTCCGAGTCCAACAAACCCAACATATCCCCATTTTTTATAAAAATTATTTCGAAACTCAGATTGAACTGTATAGGTTTGATTTCCTCTATATTCACCTTGGGTATAACCTCTTAAATCAGTTTGACCAATATAATCCTGCGAAGCAAAAGGCACATCGCCAAAATTGGCTTTCATAGCAAAGCGGCTGGCTAATATTTTGGTGTTGCTTATTTTCTTATAATGATTTACATATAACATTGTTTTAATGAAATCATGGTCGTTATCCAGCCATGAAGGAACTGTCGAAAATCTGCCGTCTATAAAAATCCCAGAACTCGGATTATAGATACTGTTTCGAGTATCGTAACTAATTGGTATGGCCAATGAATTAGTATTATTCGGTTCCACTATTTCACTATTATCTGGAAGTGTGACCGTTACATCCGACCGCATCATGAAACCGCCGATCCCCAAATAAAAATTTTCAAAAACTCTTCTTTGTATCGCAAATGCAAACAGACTTCCCTTTGTAGTATAAGGGGTTTCATAAACTCCTGCCTGACCTCCATCTACATCTTCAAAAGTTTGAAAGGCCTGAAAATTATAGTTTATGTATCCAACTGCACCAATTATTCTCCAATAATCTTCCATCAGATAAAGACGTGTCCCTAACATTAAATAATAAGAATCATTTGTAGCATAATTACCTACAGCTATAACTCGGGAAAGAGGTGCTTTTTTTGAATTGTCTGCCTTAAAAAGCCCCATGGCTATTATCCCAATTCCAGCTCCTTGCGAACGATCGTATGTCAAAGTGGGAAGCGGCATAAAGGCAAATTTCTTTTCTTTCTTTTTAACGGTATCTGCCTTTTTAACGGTATCCAAATTACCAATCAATATTCTCGACGGTATTTCTTTTTTAAAGAGTAACAGTTTTTCATTTTTCGAAAATGAAAAAACATAAAAAGTACAAAATAAAAATGCAAGGAGTAAGAAGCTTCTTTTCATCTGAAATTAAATTTTGGATACAAATAAATGATAATTGTAAAAATTCAACTATCAAAAATAAACATAAACAAATTTAAAAACGATTTTCATCTCTCAATAAATTCATTAATTATCAACCAATTACAAACTACACACCATCAAATAAACATTTATTCGAAGTCTTGTGTTTTGTTACAAAAACAAACTGCAATTATCTTAATTCCTTCTAAAACCTTCAGTCCGATTTGAGATAAAAAATAATTTTAAATTAATTACATTTGAAACCCACATTCAAAATTAACCTTATGCAATTAATACGCTTTTGTTTCCTGTTGATCACAGTTTCTGTATTTGCTCAAAATAATAATAAATACAGTACTTTCTTTGAAAAAGGAAACGGAAACCAATCAGCCAATTATCAAGAAACAATCGCTTATTACACTCTTTTGGCCCATGATTTTCAAACTATCAAAATGGAAAAAATGGGATTGACGGATAGTGGCGAACCATTATACATGATTACTTTCAATCCTGAAAAGAATTTTAATTTTGAAAGTATCCAAAAAAACAAAGCAGTATTATTCCTGAATAATGGAATTCACGCAGGTGAACCAGACGGCATAGATGCAACTATGCAATTATTTCGGGATTTAGCTTTAGGCAAAATCAAAATACCAAAAAACACTGTTATAGTTACGATTCCAATTTACAATATTGGTGGTGCTTTGAACAGAAACTCAACTTCAAGAGCCAACCAAGAAGGACCGGAAGAATATGGTTTTCGAGGCAATGCACGAAACTATGACTTGAATCGCGATATGATTAAATCCGACACCCGAAATACCAAAAGTTTTGTCGAAATATATCATAAAATAAATCCAGATGTTTTTATCGATAATCATGTGAGCAATGGTTCCGATTATCAATACAAACTGACCTATATCATGACACAGCACAATAAATTGGGAACTATCTTAGGAGATTACATGAATACCGAAATGATGCCATTTATTGTAAAAGATTTGGAACAAAAAAACATTCCAACAACGCCTTATGTTAACGCATTCGAAGAAACACCAGATAATGGTTTTGTTCAATTTTCGGACACACCAAGATACACAACAGGCTACACTTCATTATTCAATACAATTGGGTTTGTTGTTGAAACTCACATGCTCAAAAAATATGCTGATCGTGTAAAAGCTACTTATGAGTACATGATTTCCACTATTGCATTTACCGATTTGAATTATAAAAAATTAAAAGAATTGCGTGCAAAAAACGAAGACCAATATAAACCTAAAAAATCATATCCTGTTGAATGGAAAATAGACAGCTCTAAGGCTACAACCTTTTTATTTTCAGGTTTTGAAGCTTCCTATAAAAAAAGTGAAGTCACTACAGGTCAACGATTATTTTACGACAGAACTAAGCCGTACCAAAAAAACGTACCTTATATCAAAGAATATAAATCGGTTAAGGATGTTACTATTCCGAAAGCATACATTATCCCAAAAGGCTACTGGAATGTTATTGATTTATTAAAAAGTAATAATTGCAAATACACACAATTAAAAAAAGATACAATTATTGAAGTCGAAAGTTATAAAATTGCCGATTACAAAACTTCAAGTCAAGCTTATGAAGGACACTATCCCCATAGAAACACAAAATTGACAGCAACTATTGAGAAGAAATCATTTGCCAAAGGAGATTATTTGTTTTCTACTGAACAAAAAGCTGTAAAATATTTATTGGAAACTTTAGAACCAGAAGCTGTTGACTCGTTCTTCAATTGGAACTTTTTCGACAGTATTTTACAACAAAAAGAAGGATATTCTGAATATGTTTTTGAAGATTTGGCTGCCCAACTTTTAAAAGACAACCCTAGTTTAAAAATAGAATTGGAAACCAAAGTCAATAATGACCCTGTATTTGCAAAAAATAGTGAAGCACAATTGGATTGGGTTTATAAACATTCAAAATTCTATGAAAAAGAACATTTACAATATCCAGTTTACAGATTACTCAACTAATATTGTTTTATTCATTTGACTAATTTTTCTTCTTCGAATAGAAGCTTAATATTTTCATATGAATTCTCTAATGCTTTTGGAATTTCACTTGGTTTAAGCCAGGCTACTTTTTCTATTCCTTCTTCCAATTGACCTTTTGGAATGCCTTCAAATGTAGATTGCATTTCAAACCAATGGGTGATTTTTAATTTGTATTTCCCATTTCGTTTAAAAACATGATAGGTCTTTTGTAACTTCTTAACAACTTTCAATTCATTTACGCCAGTTTCTTCTTCAACTTCACGCATGGCGGTTTGTTCAATTAGCTCACCTTTATCGGTACCTCCTTTTGGTAAATCCCACTTTCCATTTCTAAAAATAAACAAAACCTCACCTTTTTTATTATAAACCAATCCTCCTCCTGCTTTATTTACAGGAATTTTTGCTTTCAAAGTTTTCATTATCACACTTTCATCAGGATGATAGAGATAGGCTTTCTTAATTTTATTTTGAAACATTTTTACAATAACTTGCTCGATATCAATACTATCTAGCAAGAAAAGTTGAAAATCCGTCTCCTTAGAGATTTCATTTGTCAAAAAAAGTGGTTTGTCGTTAACAAAAACTTTATACATTTGTATTATGATTTTTAATAAAGATACAGCCGAAAAAACAGCCGAATTGCTTTTGCAAATAAATGCAATTAAATTGAATCCAGGAAATCCTTTTACATGGGCTTCTGGATGGAAATCGCCTATATATTGCGATAATCGTTTAATCCTCTCGTTTCCAGCCATAAGAAATTATGTTAGGGACGAATTTTCTAAAAACATCGAGAAACAATTTGGTAAACCAGATGTTATTGCCGGTGTAGCCACTGGAGCAATTGGTATTGGAATGCTAGTTGCAGAAAGTATGGGATTGCCTTTTGTATATGTTCGACCAGAACCGAAAAAACACGGTCGTCAAAACCAAGTTGAAGGTTTTTTGCAAAAAGGACAAAGCGTAGTAATTATAGAAGATTTAATTAGTACTGGAAACAGTAGTTTGCTTGCCGTTGAAGGCTTACGGGGAGCAGGAGCAGTTATAAAAGGAATGGCAGCTATATTTACTTATGGCTTTGATGTTGCAGACCAGAACTTCAAAAATGCTAAAATCGATTTGTATACTTTGAGCAACTATCAAAATTTATTGAATTTAGCTGTTGCCAAAAAGTATATTACAGAAGAAGAAGAGCAAACTTTGAGAGAATGGAATGGGAGTCCATCAACTTGGGCGGTTTAAATACCAGCTTTCTAATTTTAGATACAATTCCTTTAAAATAAAATAACAAACAATACATAAAATAATGAACTTAGAAAGTCCAAAAGTTACGGTTGAAAAATCAAGTCAAGAATTGTTCGATTTATTAAGCGATGTAAAAAACTTCGAAAAATTAATGCCCGATAATATTGCAAAATTTGAAGTTATCGGAGAAGATGCTTTTATTTTTGGATTAAAAGGAATGCCTGAAATCAAATTAAAAATGAAAGAAAAAGTAGCTCCAAACAAAATTGTTTTGGGTGCTGCAAGCGATAAACTTCCATTTACTTTAGTAGCCAACATTGATACTGTTTCAGAACAATCAAGCGCTGTAAAACTAGATTTTGAAGGCGAATTTAATGCAATGATGGCCATGATGGTAAAAGGCCCTATCGGGAAATTCATCGAGACATTAGCAAACAATATGACGAAACTTTAATATCTTTCTATAAAGAGCAAAAGCCTTTTAGTTAAAAACTAAAAGGCTTTTTTATTGGTACAAAGAAAGAATTTAGTCTTAGTACAACATTTGTACTTCTTTCAGATTGTATTCACAAATACTGTCGTCTTCCAAAAGAATCTGAAGTTTTCCTATTGAAGAAACCCCTTTTATAATTCCCATAAAATTGCTTTCATTTTCATCTGTAAAAGCTGTAGGAACACCCATTTTAAATAATTCATTAGCATACTCTTCCCATAAACCAGAAGCAGATGCATTGTAATTGGCAATCATTTTTTCCATTTCGGCTACTATCCCAAATAGAATTTCTTCTTTATTAAAAAAGGAATTGCAAATCAATGCTAATGATGATGCCCTAGGCAAATTTTCAAATTGCACTTGATTTACATTTAATCCCAGTCCTACAATCGATGTAATTGCTCCGGTTCCTTTTATGCTATTTTCAATCAATATGCCACCAATTTTCTTATTTGCTGACATAATGTCGTTAGGCCATTTTACACTTAATTCAGGAATATTATACTTTTTTAAGGTCCGAATTACTGCTAATGAAACTACTACATTTAGGTTAAAAACTGTCTCATTATCAAATAAAAAATCCTTAACCAAAACACTCATTATAAGGTTTTTACCCAACTCAGAATCCCACTTAGCTCCCATTTGCCCTTTTCCTTTCAGTTGATTCTCAGCGGTAACTACAGTAAAATTTTGAACCTCTTGTTTGTTCGATAAACCTTTTAGAAATTCATTTGTAGAATCTATGGCATCGAGTTTGATTAGCTTCATGTGTACTTTTTTTTGTAAAACATAATTTAATATTATGTTAAGGTTCAAAATTAATCACAAAAAATGGTAACTTTACAAACTTATATAAAAAAATAAATGGCGAAAAAGACTATAAACAATGATGTTCTATTGGCGAACATTATAAAAGGAATAGAAGAAGTAAAAGGAAGTGATATCGATATTTTAGATTTAAGAGAAATAGACACTGCAGTTTGTGACTATTTCATTATATGCAATGGTAACTCAAACACTCAAGTGAATGCCATTGTCAATTCTATTCAAAAAACAGTTTCTAAAGATTTAAAAGACAAACCTTGGCACGTTGAAGGTTCTGATGTAGCAGAATGGGTTTTGATGGACTATGTTCACATTGTAGTGCATGTATTCCAAAAACACATCCGTGAATACTACAACATTGAAAGTCTTTGGGGTGATGCCAAAATCACTAAAATCGAAAACAAATATTAAAGAAATAATCTTCTAATGGCTAAAGATAATAATCCAAATTCAAATAAATTTAAAGTAAGTCCTTGGTTAGTTTACACTGCAATACTATTAATTTTTTTAGGAATAAGTTTTGTAACTGGTGGATCTAGCTTTCAAGAACCTGCTCAATTAACTTCTTCTAAATTTAATTCTTACTTAGAGAAAGGACAAATCGAAAAAGTAATTGTTTACAATAAAAACGAAGCTGAAGTTTATTTAAATGCGCAAGCTTTAAATGATCCAGAACATAAAAAAGTAGCAAAAGACGTACTGGACAGACCTAATAAAGGTCCTCATTATTCGTTTGACATTGGTAATGATCAAATTTTTCAAACCAAATTAGAAAAAGCAGTTGCTGAAGGAAAATTAAAAGATTTTAATTTTTTACAAAAAAGCAACTGGACAGATCTTTTTGTAAGCCTATTGCCAATTATTATCATTATTGGTGTTTGGATTTTCATTATGCGAAAAATGTCAGGTGGCCCAGGTGGCGGAGGTGGTCAAATTTTCAACATTGGAAAATCGAAAGCCAAACTTTTTGATGAAAAAACAGATATTAAAACTACATTCAAAGATGTAGCAGGTTTAGAAGGTGCAAAAGAAGAAATACAAGAAATTGTGGAATTTCTTAAAAACCCTGAAAAATACACCAATTTAGGAGGTAAAATCCCAAAAGGAGCTCTACTTGTAGGACCTCCAGGAACCGGTAAAACTTTATTAGCAAAAGCTGTAGCTGGTGAAGCCCAAGTACCTTTCTTCTCTTTATCCGGTTCAGATTTCGTTGAAATGTTTGTAGGTGTTGGTGCTTCAAGAGTACGTGATCTTTTCAAACAAGCCAAAGAAAAATCTCCAGCCATCATTTTTATTGATGAAATTGATGCTGTAGGTAGAGCTAGAGGAAAAAGCAATATGTCTGGTGGAAATGATGAAAGAGAAAACACATTAAACCAATTATTGACCGAAATGGATGGTTTTGGCACCAATTCAAATGTAATTGTTTTAGCTGCAACAAATAGAGCCGATGTTTTAGACAAAGCCTTAATGCGTGCTGGTCGTTTTGACAGACAAATCTTTGTTGACTTACCGGACATTCGTGAAAGAGCCGAAATTTTTCAAGTACACCTTGCTCCTTTGAAAAAAATCGAAGGGCTTGACACCGACTTTTTAGCCAAACAAACTCCAGGATTTTCTGGCGCTGATATTGCCAATGTTTGTAACGAAGCTGCATTAATTGCCGCAAGAAACAATAAAGAAGCTGTTGACAAACAAGATTTCCTAGATGCTGTAGATCGTATTGTAGGAGGACTTGAAAAGAAAAACAAAATCATTACTCCAGAAGAAAAAAGAGCAATCGCTATTCACGAAGCTGGACACGCAACAGTAAGTTGGATGCTTGAACATGCTGCTCCATTGATTAAGGTAACTATCGTTCCTCGTGGACAAAGTCTTGGCGCTGCCTGGTATCTACCAGAAGAACGTCTAATTGTTCGTACAGACCAAATGCTTGACGAAATGTGTGCTACTATGGGTGGTAGAGCTGCAGAAAAAGTAACTTTCGACAGAATATCAACAGGTGCTTTAAGTGATTTAGAAAAAGTTACAAAGCAAGCTCGTGCCATGGTTACCGTTTATGGATTAAATGATAAAATTGGAAATGTTACTTACTACGATTCAAGCGGACAAAGTGAATACAGTTTTTCTAAACCTTATTCTGATGAAACTGCCAAAGTAATTGATAAAGAAATTTCAGATCTTATCGAAAGTCAATACCAA
>NZ_DASTTN010000369.1:0-4753 GCF_035760125.1 Flavobacterium sp. | reverse complement strand
CATATTACAACATCAAAAACGTATTCAGCTATTCGGGCGGAACCGAAGCCACTGCTTTATTTCCCATGGTAGCACAAACATTATCGAAAAACGGTTTTCAAATCAACACACTTTCTGAAGGAAACAATCCCGTTTATAGCGTGAAATACAATGAAAACGATCATCCGCTAATTTGCTTTTCCAAAACATATGATAACACTTTTAACCCACAAAGTGAGTTTGCAGCTATTCTAACTTGTTCCTCTGCCGATAATGGTTGTCCATTCATTGCAGGAGCCGAAAAACGAATCCCAATTACCTTCGAAGATCCAAAAGCCTTTGACAACACTCCTCAACAATCCGAAAAATATCAGGAACGAAGCATCCAAATTGCGACAGAGTTATTTTATGTATTCTCCCAAATAAAAAAATAAATTTAAAATTTTAACAATTAAGAAATTAAGAAAAACAAGTTTTAGAGTATTACAAAACAATACTTAACTAATCTTAATGCTTTAAAATAATTAATGCCTAAAAATCAAATTATGTCCGCAAATAATTGTGCTCCCGCTTTGGAACGAAAAAAATTAGGATTCCTTGACAGCAACCTTACCCTCTGGATATTTCTGGCCATGGTCATAGGCGTTTCCATAGGCTTTTTTATCCCCTCAAGCAGCGGATTTATCAACTCCTTTTCGAGTGGCACTACCAATATTCCTTTGGCAATCGGGTTAATATTAATGATGTATCCGCCACTAGCCAAAGTCAAATACGAACAAATGAGCGAAGTATTCAAAAACACCAAAGTACTGGGTGCCTCCTTATTTCTCAACTGGATTATCGGCCCCATTTTAATGTTTGCCCTCGCCCTGCTATTCCTCAATGGCTATCCTGAATACATGATTGGCGTTATCCTCATCGGGCTCGCGCGTTGCATCGCCATGGTCGTGGTTTGGAATGACCTAGCTGATGGCAATCGCGAATATGCAGCAGGATTAATAGCCCTAAACAGCATATTTCAGGTATTACTCTACAGCGTTTATGCCTATGTTTTCATCACCATACTCCCTCCCTATTTTGGGTATCACGGCTTTGAAGTCAACATCAGCATTGGACAAATTGCCGAAAGTGTGGGTATATACCTCGGCATTCCATTTGCCCTGGGCATCATCTCTCGTTATGCTTTGATTGCGACCAAAGGAACAGAATGGTTCGAGACAAAATACGTTCCTTTTATCTCCCCCATCACCTTAATTTCTTTGTTATTCACCATCATATTAATGTTCAGCCTCAAGGGAGAATTAATCATTCAAATACCAATGGACGTCCTGCGTATCGCCCTGCCACTGGTGATTTATTTCGTCATTATGTTTGTCATGAGCTTCTTCGTCGGCAAGTACTTTGGAGCCGATTATTCCAAATCTACTGCCATTGCCTTTACCGCCACTGGAAACAATTTTGAGTTAGCCATCGCCGTAGCCATTGGCGTTTTTGGTATCAACAGTGGTCAAGCATTTGCAGGTGTTATAGGTCCATTGGTCGAAGTTCCCGCATTAATCGCCTTGGTCAATGTCGCCTTTTGGTTCCGAAAAAAATATTATAGTGATAAAGAGTAGTATTATTGGGAGCTAATCCTGCTGTTCACTATATCTGTTGTCCCGAACACCGGGACAACAGGATGCCGTTTCCATCAGGGCTAGGCACCCGTTTTCATAAGAACATTTGTTTTCTAAAACAACTTAAGCTGCAATACTATAAAGTTTAGAATTGCAGCTTATTTATTTTCTTAAAATTTAAACCCAAATAATATTTCGGTTATAATTGTTTCGAGCTAACATATACAGACAGTTTCACTCCTTTTGACAATTCATTAATATATGCTTCCGAAATTCCGGATGCTTTCATAATTTCTTCATTAGAGTAATTATCCTTTTTAATTTCAGCAGCATATCTTATTCCAAATAAACGTACAATTAGTGCTGCATCTTCTTTTGGAGAATTATTATACATATCACTCAATATTGCTCCTAATTCTGCTATACTCATAATTTACATGTTTTATTAGTTACTGATATCTCTTTTCAACATCCATGCCAAACATCTAACAATAAACACATTACAACATTATATTAACAAAAAATCTGTACGTTTAAAATTCAACTTCACAAAGTGTAGCTTTTGGATAAAGCAAACTGCACTTTAATTTCTATTTTACTTATAAATAAATGTTTATCAGCACATTAACATCTAGTCAATTGTATTATTTCTTAACTTTATACGAGTAAAATCATTTTGTTTAACATCTAAATTTTGTACTCATGTATATAGTTCGCGAAATTTTTTATCTGCAATTTGGCCGTTATAAAGATGCCAAAGTTTTGATTGATGAAGCCACACAAGGCGGATTGTTCCCTCAGACAACCGGAAATCGGGTTTTAACCGACTTTACTGGAGAAAGCTACCGACTGATTTTTGAATCATCTTATTCAGCACTTGCGGATTTTGAAAAAGAACTTGCAAAAGACATGGGTGCCGCAGATTGGAAAGGGTGGTATGAAAAATTCAAAGTCTTAGTTCGCCATTCCGAAAGGGAAATTCTCAAACAAATTTCCTAATTTATATAGGCATCTCTCATTAACCAATAAAAAAATCGCTCCGCAACCAAAAAACTTTTCGGTTGCGGAGCGAAGTATTTAAAGGTGTTCCCATAAGTCGTGGGCAATAGTAGCTTGGATTAAACGCTTTCCTCCAAATAAGCTGGATCAAACTCCATAGTATCCTGCACTTCAGTTGCTACAGGTCTGGAGGCTTTCAGCGCATTGAACCTTTCCAATTGTTCAGTCTCTCCTTCTTCCCCACTAAAATAAGGGAAAACATCCATAATTGGAGATTCTGAAATAGCAGGAATAGTGTATTCTCCCATAGTAGTTTTCATGACATGGGTCGTGTTGTCATAAGCTTCTTTTACATCATTGGCCTGCACCAATAAATACATATTTGACTTTCGCTCTTTACCACTTTCTTCATCATAAGCCATTAATGAAACCCTAGATTTAAACCAACGGTCAGCATTTTCGAAAGGATGAATCTCAGCGTAATTAGCCACTTTTATATTCGTTATTTTGAATTCCTCACTGATATAAGCAGACATCTCTTCATTAATTCTGCTTTCTGCTTCCGTATAAGACAAAGCGTCTACCAAATAAGGTTCAGTCGTAACTTTTTGTCCACCAGTTTCATCCGTTTTTCTATATTTTACTTTGCATTCGTACCAAATTGTGCTCATATATTTTTTTTAAGGATGCCAAAGATAGATTTTAAAGAAAATAAAAATCACAATTCAGAAAATAGATATTCACAATTTCGAATGGCTGATAAAATTGCAGTTTTTTTGAGTCATTTTTGCTATTTTAGCTATATCAAAAAGAGCATCGCAAACCAAAAATTGGGTTCCTTTCCCTGCTTTCTGTTCCAGCAGGACGTACACTTGAAAACGTCGATATTACTACTTTGGAAAAACTATCCAAACACAGCGAAAAAGATATTTTTAAATTACACGAAATCAGGAAAACCACGATTCCAAAATTGCAGGAAGCTCTCAAAGCAGACAATCTCACATTTACAAAGCTAAACGCATAGAAAACTTTTGATAAAAA
Source organism: Flavobacterium sp. (assembly GCF_035760125.1). Lineage (GTDB taxonomy): Bacteria > Bacteroidota > Bacteroidia > Flavobacteriales > Flavobacteriaceae > Flavobacterium. The sequence goes on along the minus strand of NZ_DASTTN010000369.1, from coordinate 1,118 downwards.
AAATCACAATCAATTCTATTTCAATTAATTAATTATTTCTTTTTCTTAACTTCGTTAGTCCTAATACAGACATTTTTTGGATTAATTAAAATTTATAAATGGTATAAAATGGCAAATCAAATTTATCCATGTTTGTGGTTTGACGGACAGGCCAAAGCAGCAGCAGAGCATTATTGCTCCATTTTCAAAAATTCAAAAATCACTTTTGAAAATCATTTTATAGTCAACTTTGAATTGAACGGGAACAAATTTATGGCCCTAAATGGTGGTCCCATGTATAAATTATCTCCTGGCAATTCCTATGTCATAGAATGCGAAACACAGGAAGAAATTGACCATTATTGGGACAAACTAGGCGAAGGAGGAATCTATAATAAATGCGGTTGGCTTGATGATAAATTTGGAGTTACGTGGCAAATTGTTCCAAGGATTTTAGGCGAACTTATGGCTGACCCTGAAAAAGCGCCAAGAGTGATGCAGGCATTTATGCAAATGACCAAGTTTGAGATACAAGGATTGCTTGATGCATAAGAAAATTTGTTTTTTCAACCAGCTTTGCATGGGAAAACTACCAACTGATTTTTGAATTGACTTATACTACTCGTTCAGATTTTAAAAAAAACTTGCAAAATATACAGTAACAACGGATTGGAAACTGTAATACAAAAATCTAAAGCCTTAATTTGCCATTATCAAAAGGAAATCCGCAAACAAATTTCCTGATATTGGTTTGATGAATCTTGTATTTCATTTTTTCACTTTCATATAAACACTATCAATCCCATATTTTACAACTATCCCTCCGCTGCACAGATATACCTCTACAATCGACAACTGACTAATGAAATATACCCTTGCAATCCTACCCAAGATATTTTTATATTTGAGTAATCGGAGCCCTTTGTTTGCATGAATAAAATATCAATTGAGAATGCTTTATGCTAATTTTGTAAGCACAAAAGATGGCATGAATCGCTCTTAATTATCCCAAATTCTATTTTTAAAAATATCAAATGTTTGTTTTAAATGTTGATTAATTAATAAAAAGAAAACAACTATAAGCATTATACTTCCCATAACCGTAAAGATTTCCATATTCGACAATAAAACCGATTGTT
>NZ_DASTTN010000368.1:0-12563 GCF_035760125.1 Flavobacterium sp. | reverse complement strand
ATTTTAATTATTGGCAAGCTCCAGGTGTAAAAGAATTGGCAATGGGTTATAATGCCATTCAAAAGGTAGCTGAAGAATCCAGACTTGGAATTCCTGTAACCATTGCATCAGATCCACGTCATTATTTCAGCAATAATGTATTTGCGATGGAAGCTAATGGTTTTTCTCAGTGGCCAGAACAGTTGGGTTTTGCTGCAATAAACGATCCAGTATTGACTCAAAAATTTGGAGATATTGCCCGCCAAGAATATCTAGCAGTTGGAATCCGTGAAGCTTTGCATCCCATGGCGGATTTGGCAACAGAACCACGCTGGCCTCGTGTAAGTGGGACTTTTGGTGAAGATGCAAATATATCTGCCCGAATGATTGAAGCCTATATTTTAGGATTTCAGGGGAAAAAATTGGGGAATACGAGTGTAGCTTGTATGACTAAACATTTCTCAGGTGGCGGTCCTCAAAAAGAAGGTTTGGATCCTCATTTTCAATATCAAAAAGGACAGGTGTATCCGGGTAAAAATTTCAATTATCATTTAATACCTTTTGAAGCCGCATTCAAAGCTAATACCGCTTCTATTATGCCATACTATGGAGTACCAACAGACCAAACTTCAGAAAATGTTGGGTTCTCATATAATAAAGATATTATAACAAAATTACTTCGCGAAAAATACAAATTTGATGGAGTTGTTTGTACTGATTGGGGCTTAGTTTCAGATACACACATGGGAGCTGTAATATGGCCTGCAAGAGCTTGGGGAGTTGAAAATCTTAGTGAAATTGAAAGAGTAAAAAAGATAATTGATGCTGGTTGTGATCAATTTGGTGGAGAGAATTGCCCTCAATATATTGTGCAATTAGTTAAAGAAGGAAAAATTAAAGAATCAAGAATTGATCAATCAGTTCGAAGATTACTACGCCAAAAATTCATTTTGGGTTTGTTTGATAATCCGTACGTTGATGTTGACAATGCAACCAAAATTGTTGGTCGTGCCGATTTTAAAAAATTGGGAGAGTATACCCAACGTCGCTCCATGACATTATTGAAAAACGATTTAAAACTTCCTTTGTCTGTATCAAATAAATTAAAGATTTATGTAAAAAATGTAGATCCCAAAATTGCTTCACAATACGGTATTATTGTTGCTTTACCTGAGCAAGCAGATATTGCGATAATCCGTTTAAATACGCCTTGGGTTCCTCTTGAAACGGACAATCCGTTTGCCAAAGGATTTCATCATGGCGACTTGGATTTTAAAGGTAAGGATTTAGAAGATGTTTTGACTCTTTGCAAAACTGTACCAACTATAGTGGATATTTACTTGGACCGCCCTGCTGTATTTCCAGAAATAAATAGTTCTGCAAAAGCTGTTTTCGGCAATTATGGAGCAAGTGATGCGGCACTTTTGGATGTTATTTTTGGCATTGCCAAGCCAGAAGGGAAATTACCTTTTGAATTACCTTCATCAATGGAGGCTGTTAGAAATCAAAAAGAAGATGTTCCTTATGATTCAAAAGATCCTTTGTATACTTTTGGATTTGGTTTACACTATTAATTTGTTTACAAAAAATAAAATTCCCGATTCAAAGGATCTAATGTAATCCTTGAATCGGGAATTTTTTATGCTATCATTTTTCGAGCTTTTTCTAAATCTTCTGCAGTGTCGATTCCAATTCCAACGTGTGAAGTCTCTACCATTTTGATGCGCTTTCCAAATTCTAAGTAACGTAATTGTTCCAATTTTTCGGATGCCTCCAATGATTTCATTGGTAAACTGTAAAAATCCAAAAGAGCCTGTTTTCTAAAAGCATAAATACCGATATGCTGCATATAACGAACGCCTACATTTTTCTCTCTCGGATAAGGAATCACCGAACGGGAAAAGTACAATGCAAATCCATTTTGATCAACAACAACTTTTACATTATTGGGATTATTGATTTCGTCCTCGTTTTTTATCTCTCTCATCAAAGAAGCCAAATCAACTTGTTTAGAAGTGTCGTTTCTAAAAACTTCGATCACTTTAGCTAAAGGATCTTTGTCAATAAATGGCTCGTCTCCTTGCACATTGATAACAATGTCCACATCTAGATTTTCTACTGCTTCGGCAATACGATCACTCCCCGATTCGTGTTCTTTGATGCTTCGGATGGCTTTTCCGCCATTGGAAACAATTTCATCAAAAATCAAATCTGAATCGGTTACCACAAAGACATCATCAAACAATTGAGTATTTATGGCTGCTTCATAGGTTCTTAAAATTACCGTTTTACCTCCCAAATCCTGCATCAGTTTTGCTGGAAATCGTGTGGAAGCGTAACGGGCGGGAATGACTGCTATTATTTTCATTTTTATTTATTCTTCAATTTTTATTTAGTTTTCAAATATATGTTTTTATAATCTAAAACTAATTTGAAATCTTGACCGAAGTCATACTCAACGAACCTGCTACCAGCTTGTCATTAAATAAACTTAATTCTTCCGATTTTCCTTTTAATCCCAAAGTATAAATCAAGGGCAAATAATGATCTGGTGTAGGAATAGCAAGTTGAAAAGCTTTGCTCTGTTTTTCAAAATCAATTAGCGGTTGGAAATTACCATCGAGTAAATAATCGTTTATATCGGCTCTAGCTTCTACGGCCCAATCGTAGCCGTAATTATCGGTATTTATATTTCTAAAATCGACCATTCTTAAATTATGAATGATATTTCCGCTACCAACAATCAGGATTCCTTTGCTACGCAAGGCGCTAAGTTTTTGTGCCAAATCAAAATGGTATTGACCAGATTTTGTATAATCAATACTCATCTGAATTACAGGGATATCGGCATCGGGATATAAATGTTTAATTACACTCCAAGCGCCATGGTCCAAACCCCAATGCTGGTCTAATTCTACAGCCGTTGGCGATAATAAGTCTTGGGTAACTGTTGCTAATTCAGGACTTCCTTTGGCGGGATATTGTACATCAAATAATTCTTGTGGAAAACCTCCAAAATCATGAATTGTTCTTGGCATTTCCATAGCAGTTACTTTGGTTCCGCTGGTAAACCAGTGTGCCGAAATACACAAAATTGCATTAGGTTTGGGCAACGTTTTAGCCAAATTTCTAAAACCGGTCACAAACTGGTTTTCTTCAATGGCATTCATTGGGCTTCCGTGTCCCAAGAATAAAACTGGCATTTTTTCGGTATTCGAAAATGATCCTGATATTTTATGTAAGTCATTTAGTGTGTTCATAATAAAAAGATTTAACCATTAAGAAATCATTCCACAAAACTTTCATCCTTGAAGCCTATCAAATATAGTTTATTTTTGGCTCTTGTCATAGCGGTGTACAACCATCGGATGTAATCTTTGTCAATACCATTTGGTAAATATGGCTGTTCAATAAAGACAGTATTCCATTGCCCTCCCTGAGATTTATGGCAAGTAATAGCATACGAGAATTTGACTTGCAGTGCATTGAAATATTCGTTTTCTTTTACTTTTTGGAACTTTTTATACTTTGTGGTTTCGCTTTCATAATCCAGCATCACCTCTTGATACAAGCGATTCGATTCCTCAAATGTCAATGAAGGCGATTCACTTTTTATGGTATCCATCAAAAGCACTGTTTCAAAGGGTTTCTGATCGGGATAATCAATCATTCGGATTTTTACTTTTGCAAATTTAAAACCGTATAATTCCTTTATGCCGAACATCTCCAAAATTTCAATTATATCACCATTGGCAATAAACCCAGCTTCATCCGAATCCTTTAGCCAAAAATAATTATTCTTCACCACCATAAGGAAATCACCTGTTGACAATTCACTTTCTTTATCGAGAATTTTGGTTCTAATTTGCTCATTATATTGATTCGCCCTTTTATTGGAACGAACAATAAAAGCGGTATCTTCTATGCTAAAATTGCTGTAAGCAGAATGAATTGCATCCTGAATATCGTATCCATCAACCAAACGGACAATGTCTTTAAATTTCCGAACATTGAATTTAAATTCGGTTATAAAAGTATCCTTCAATAATTCCCTCAATTCAGTCGCATTATGCAAAATTCCTGAGTTTTCTTCCTGACGCATTACTTCATCAAGCTCAATGTACTCAACCTCTTTGTTGTAATTTATGCTAAGCGTATGAATATCCAAAGCCGGGCTTATGTCCAAATTCACAGGTGGCAGCTGAGCCGTATCTCCCAATAAAATCATTTTGCAGTTGGTTCCTGAATACACATAGGAAATCAAATCATCAAGCAAAGATCCGTTTTCATACAATTTGGAATCCGAATTAGTGTCTGAAATCATCGATGCTTCATCGACAATGAAAACCGTATTTTTATGTTTATTCTGCTGTAAAGTAAACGAAACACCTCCGCCGGAATTCTTCTTCGGAAAATAGATTTTTTTATGGATTGTAAAAGCCGGTTTATTCGAATAATTGGCAATTACCTTGGCCGCGCGTCCAGTTGGAGCCAGCAAAACATACTTTTTATTAATCTCCAACAAACTATTTACGATAGTAGAAATAACAGTCGTTTTTCCAGTTCCTGCATATCCTTTCAGCACAAAAATCGTCTCATTTTGAATATCGGTCAAAAAAATGGCGATTTTTTGAAAAAAAATGTCCTGATTATACGTAGGTTGAAAAGGAAATTTTCTTTGTAAATGGCTGTAAAATGAGGAGGAATTCATTGGGTGTATTTTGATTGCAAAGTAAGGCAAAAAAGGTTGAAAGTTTACGAGTTTAGAAGTTTAGATTTGAAGCATTGATTGTAAAGCGTCTAAACTAATAAACACTCTACTCTTCTAAACAATAAATAAAAATTGTAAGTTTGCAATGTTGAATAAAATACTATGAACACCAATATAACAGATAAAAAATACAAAAAGCTTTCCATTCAGGTTTCACTGACTGGGCTTTCTTTTTGTTGTTTTGATACGCTTCATAATACGATTGTATCTATAAATGAAATCCATTTTGATACTTTTCATAAATCGACAAAAATTGAGGAATTGTTTTCGGATGCTTTCTGTAATTATCCGGAACTGAATGACAGTTACGATGAAATTCAAGTCATTCATAATAACAACCTTTCAACATTTGTTCCCACTGCCCTATTCGACGAGAATTTTTTAGGCAGTTATTTGCAATACAACACCAAAGTTTTTGAAACCGACTTTTTTGCATTTGATGAAATCACAAACTATCAGATGAATGCGGTTTACATACCTTATGTGAATATCAATAACTTTTTTATAGATCAATTCGGTACTTTCGATTATAAGCATGCAAATAGTATCTTAGTTTCAAAGCTTTTGGATGCATCCAAAAATAATGACAATAAGAAAATGATTGTCCATTTTAATCCTGGTCATTTTGAAATAATTGTAATTCAGAATCAAAAATTACTTTTGTTTAATTCATTTGAATATAAAACGCCAGAGGATTTTATTTACTATCTGCTTTTTACAGCTGAACAATTAAATATAAATCCAGAAAGTTTCCAATTGGAATTATTAGGAGCCATTTCTGAAGAAGATGATTTTTATAAAATCGCTTTCAAATACATTCGCTATGTATCTTTCTTTAATGTAACTGATTTGCAAAAAAGCAATTCCTTTTCAACCGCACAAAATCAGCAACATTTTATACTTTTTAACTCATGAGAATCATATCCGGAAAATACAAAGGAAGACGCATTTCTCCACCAAAAGGACTCCCCGTTCGACCTACCACTGATATGTCCAAAGAAGCATTATTCAATGTTTTGAATAATCATTTCAGCTTTGACGGCTTAAAAGTATTGGATCTGTTTGCCGGAACAGGTAATATTAGTTATGAGTTTGCTTCCCGTGGGAGTACTCCAATCACATCAGTTGATGCCGATTTTGGTTGTGTGAAATTCATCAAACAAGTGGCAGCTGAGTATGATTTTAATATTGCAGCTACCAAAAGTGATGTTTTCTCTTTTTTGGAAAAAAACAAAACTTCTTACGATATTATTTTTGCAGATCCTCCTTATGGTTTAGATCAAAAAACATTCGAAAAAGTTGTTTTATTGGTTTTTGAAAAAGAATTACTCAATGAAGAAGGCATGATGATTATCGAGCATTCCAAATACACAAAACTAGATCATATGACCAATTTTTCTTTTCAGAAAAGCTATGGTGGTTCTATTTTTAGTTTTTTTGAATTGGAAACTGCCGAAGAAGAAGAAATAAACGATGAGTCAACTCTAAGAGACACAGAAGAAGATGAAGGTTAATAAATCAAAACATTTTATATAATTAAAGCCCTTGTAGTTGCAAGGGCTTTTTTATGAGGTCTATCGAATCCTATTAGAATTATCATCAATATTTTTTTCCTTAAACTCGGCCGATTTTATTTTACCAAATGAATATTTAACAGCTATCGAAAATTCATGTGCATCGACCAAATATCTGGCTTTTGAACTGATGTCATTTATAGTAAATCTTTCTTCATATATTGTATTGCTAAAAATATCATTATAACTTAAAGTGCAATTCCAATTGGTAAAAAATGTTTTTGAAATACCTAAATCCATGATGAACATCGCTTTTCTTTCAAATACTCCTTCCCTTTGTTTCGTTAATCCCCAAGTTGTCAATGAAAATGTATATCCTTTGGGAAATTTAAACTCATTATTCGAATAATAATATAAATACGGTTTTGATGCCATAAATTGCGCCGAATCATCTTCTATTTTATTCAATATAAAACTTAAACTATTGGTAGAGGTCCAAATTTTATAAGTAAAAGGCAAAGTAAATTCTAAATTAAATCCTGATTCTTTGTCAAAATTAGTTTCTTTAAAAATCAATATATCGTTCTTGCTGTCAAACACAAAACTGCTATATACTGGGTCTGTATTTTTATAATAACTTAGTTTTACGGATTTGTCATGATATTGAAAACTAGACGAAACCTGATTATTAATTATTGGATTTAAATTGATATTTCTGGAATATAAAAAATACGGATTTATATAAGTGACTCCTTGACTTGTTGAGGAATAATTGGGCCTCGAAATACTTTTTGAATAATTTAAGGTTATTGATTTTGTACTGTCTATTGGAATATCAAACTGTACTTTCGGAAATAAATCGGTATAATTCTTGTCGATTAAGGGTGCGTCATCTGTCTTGAATTTTCCAACAATATCTGTGTTTTCAACTCTGATACCTACAGAATAGCCTATCTTTTTTATACTTCCAGACAATTGGGTATATCCTGCGCTGTTTTTCTCTTCAAAATTGTAATTTGAAATGATTGTATTATTGGTGTCATAATTAGAAATGGCAAAATCAGTTTTAGCATCTGCAGATAAATATAGTCCCCCAACTTCCAGTTTCATTTCATTTTTAAATTTCTTTTCTAGGTCAGCCCTGCCTGAAAAAACACCAACATTAAATTTTTGATCACTGTTTTGTGCCAATTCAAATTGAGTGTCATTAAAATTATTCTGAGCCAACGACTTTGAATCTTGATCAAAATTAGAATATTGAAAACCAGTAAACAATTGTGTATCAATTGATTTTATTTTCTTAGAATAATTAACAAAAGAGTTTATAAAGTTCTTTTGGCTTTTATTATCACTGTGCGTTACAACATTATTTTCGACATCTCCATTTTTGTTATAAGTTGATGTGTTTATATCAAAAGGTTCACTTTGCAGTTTGCTGTTCATGCTAATTGAGAAATAATCTTCCTCATTGATTTTATAAAACAGGCCTCCTCCAAAAATAAACTGCTTTCTTTTAGTATTTGCGGTTGCGACATTATAATTCGAAATTATATTCGCATCTGGAATTTGATAATCAATCCTATGGCTTTCCCAAGGACTTAATTTGTTGTAATTAAAATTAGCTTTCCATTCCAATTTATTCTTTTTGAAACTCGAATTTATTCCCAGATAATTATTGAATTCTTTTTTGAAAGAAGCCACTTCGGATAAAGTGGTTTGTGAACCTTCCTTTTTGCTGAACTTTCGAGTTATCAAAATAACGGCTCTTCCTTCGGCTTCATATTTAGAAGATGGATTATTAATGATTTCGATGGTTTTAATGTCATCTACAGACAAAGCATTCAAATCATTCATACCTACTTTTTGATTGTCGATATAAATCAATGGATTTCCCTTTCCTACAACCGTAATAATCTCCTTGTCGGCGCTGATAGTAATATTGGGTAATTTAGAAAGCAAGTCAATTGTATTAGGAGTTGTATTCAGAATCGAATTGGCTACATCAACTTTGATATTCCCATTTTTGTTGGAGAACATTTTTTTTTCTTTGGAGACAATTACTTCGGTTAATTTATTGGAAATACTGTCATTTTCTGTAGTATTTTGTCCATAACCAAATCCTGAAATAACAAGGCAAATGGTGATAAATGCATTTTGAAATCCTAATTTTTTTTTCATTTATAATAGTAAATTTTATGATTTTGAAACACTGCAAAAATGAATCTAAATACGCACTCTATAAGTTAATCGAAGGTTAATGCGGAGTTAATGGTTAATTTGAATAATAAAAGAATTATTTTTGAATTCAATTTTCAACAAATGAAACAAAGAATCAATTTACTAATCGTGTTTTCTATAGTTGCTCTGATTACCTTGTCGGTTGTGCAATGCTACTTGGTAAAAACTACTTATGATTATAAAGTGGCTCAATTTCATACCGAAATCAAAGATAAAATTGCTCTAATAACAAATGATTACAGCGATATTGACTCGGCTTATGTCAATAAAAAAGAGTTGTTGTATAAAAAATTGGCACAAAATTATATTTTAAACAAAAAGCCAAAATTCGAGATTGAAAGTACTTTACCAGATCATGAATCAGGAAGTGAATTAACCCGAAAACTGCAACTTAAATTTAAACGTGAATTCCCTGATATTTCAATAAATTTTGCCATCGTTCTCAACAAGTTTGTCATTTATAACAGTCATAAAAAAGCCGATACCATTTTTTCGGAAAGACCAATTATAAAAAATAAAATATATGGCGATTTGTCAACACTGAACAGCGCTTTTTTAGTTCGAAATTATGTAAGTACAACAAGTGGTTCTTCAATATTACAGGATTATAAATTGCTCACGGAAGACTCTATGTATGTTTCTGTGATCGATTGGGAAATGATCATTTTCGAAAGAATGAAAATGGTTTTATTATTGTCACTACTATCCATTTTAACGTTAATTACTCTTTTTGTAATTGCCATAAAAGCACTTATCAAACAAAAAAAAGTAAGTGATGTCAAAACTGATTTTATCAATAATATAACCCATGAACTTAAGACTCCTTTGACAACGTTGGGAATCTCCACAAAAATATTGGAGCGAAAAGACATTCGGGAAAATGAACAGCAATTCAACTCGATTCTGAATACGATTTCACGTCAAAATAATCGTTTGCAAAGCTTAATTGACCAAGTAGTGGCTAATTCATTGGGTGAAAATGAAATCGAATTACAAAAAGAGAAAATCGATGCAGAATCATTTTTGAATGCTATTGTTGCTGATTTTAGGATTACGTATCCAAAAGTGACTATTGAAATTCAATTTAATACTAGAGAAACATCTTTGATTTTGGATAAATTTTATTTGACCACAGCCATTTTAAATGTACTCGAAAATGCCGTGAAATATGGCAGTAATACTATTACTATCAAAACAGAATTAATAAAAAATCAATTCAATATCAGTATTAAAGATAACGGAATTGGAATTTCAAAAAGCAAACATTCCTTATTGTTTGATAAATTCTACAGAGTCGAACAAGGTAATCTGCATAATGTAAAAGGATTAGGATTAGGTCTTTATTATGTCAACCAAATCATAAAAGCACATCAAGGTTCCATTGCTGTTATGAGTGATTTAGGTAGAGGATCGGTATTTACAATCATGTTTAAAGTCTAATAATTTGTCATTGAAAAAAGTACTTTTAGCCGAAGATGATGCTGATTTTGCAAGTGTTCTAAAACAATATTTAGAGCTATACCAATACGATATCACTTGGGCAGAAAACGGAGAAGAAGCATTGAATATCTTCCAAACTCAAAATTTCGACATTTGTGTTTTTGACGTCATGATGCCTAAAATGGACGGTTTTACCCTTGCCGAGAAAATCATCAGAATCAATCCCGAAGTTCCTTTTGTTTTCTTAACTGCAAGAAAGTTAAAGGAGGACAAAATCATTGGACTAAAATTGGGTGCGGATGATTATATCGTAAAGCCTTTTGAGGCTGATGAACTTGTTTTAAGGCTAAACAATATTTTAAAAAGAAGCAAACAAAAACAGACTCAATTACCAATACTTGATGAATTACAAATTGGCGCTTATTTATTTGATACTAAACGTTTGTCTCTAAAAAATGATTCTACGACACAACAACTTACTGAAAAAGAAGCAGCCCTAATCCATTTTTTCTTTACACATAAAAATCAAATGGTAAAACGGGAACAGATCTTGAAAACAATTTGGGGTAGTGACGATTTCTTTTCAGGAAGAAGTATGGATGTATACATCAGTAAAATTCGAAAGTATTTCAAAAATGACTCTCGAATAAGCATTGAAAGCGTTCGGAATATTGGATTGGAATTTAAAATCGATAATTAAAAGGAAACTTTAAACTTTTGCTTTTTCAAAAAAGTTTACCTTTTCATTTTTCGTAGAAGCAATAACAATCAATCCCAAAATTAACGCACAGCTGTATTCCATTCCTCCTGCGCCATGCTCACCAACCCACCAGCCATTTTCATAATGAATAATAATATTTCCCATTATTAGCATTAAAATAAATCCAAGAGATAAATACTTTGTCCAATAACCAAAGGCCAATGCGATTCCTCCAATAATTTCATAAATAGTGATTCCCCAAACCATTGCAGATGTTGCAAAGAATCCTTTATTAGATAAAAAACCAGCAAATCGTTCTATTGTTCCGTTTGCAATTCTTGTAACTGCATGGGCTGTAAAAAACAACGGAAGTGTTATTCTAAAAAGCAAAAGTGACTGTGATGAGGATAAAAAAGGAAAATTTTTCATGTTTTTTTTACTAAAATAATAAAAAAACATGAAAAATTGTAAAAAAATGCAGACCTATAAGCCGGATTCTGTTCTCATTATTACTAATGATACCTTATCATTTATCTAGATCCAGCATTACTGCTGGACTCAAGCTATCTACCCTTCAACAACGGACGAGAAGCCCTTAAATGCTGATATACTTGATATTTCACCGCATAGAGTTTACCTGGTTTCACTACAGCATTACCTGTACATACTTTCTGTTGCACTTGTCCTAATCCCGATAAATCGGAACCGACGGGTGTTACCCGCTATGCTTCTCTGTGGTGTCCGGACTTTCCTCCCTCCCGATTAAACGAGACGACGATAAGGCGGTCTGCGGTGCAAATCTACAACATTAATCAAGGTTTATCAAGAATAGCTCTTTCACTTTAACATCCTATTCATAATCTATTAAAAACAAAATAGTTATCTTTAATATTAATTATTAATTTTTGTTATTATGAAACCAACTTATCATTATACTACTGTTTTGGAAGCCTTAAATGATTTAAAAGAAAAAGGTTTTACTCATGATTTTAATCTTCATACCGAAGCCATTAAAGCAACCCCAAATGAATATTCAGTGCAACATGTATATCGTTATGAAGGAGACTCTGATCCAGATGAAGAATCTGTTGTTTATGGTATAATTTCCATTTCAGGTAAAAAGGGTGTTTTTGTAGCTGGTTTTTCTGCAAATTCAGACAATGAGGCTGCAGATATTTTAGAAAAATTATCCATAGAAAGCAGTAGACAATCATAGATTTGGTATTTCCATTATTTTTTTGAATAAGAAAAACTTCAAAATTATTATTTAAATCAGATGTCTTTGTCAGATATAATAATGCAACGGATTCATCAAGAAGGCCCAATATCGTTTCGGGATTTTATGGAGATGGCTTTATATTACCCCGATTTAGGATATTATACTTCTTCTCGAACTAAGATTGGTGCAGACGGTGATTTTTATACCAGCGCTTATCTTTCTGATGCCTTTGGAGCGATGATTGGTCGCCAAATTGAAGAAATGTGGCAAAATTTAGAAAGGAAACCCATAAAAATTGTCGAATATGGGGCAGGAACTGGTCTATTATGTCACGATATTTTAGATTATCTTAAAAACAACAATCCTGAACTTTACGAAGTTTTGTCCTATTGCATTATCGAAAAAAGCCCTGGTATGCAAGAAAGAGAAAAAATGTTCTTGAAAGAAAAAGTAAATTGGTACGAATCTATTCGGGAAATTCCAGAGATCAATGGCTGTGTTTTATCAAATGAAGTAGTCGATAATTTCTCAGTGTATCAAGTAGTTATGGAAGATCAATTAATGGAAGTTTTTGTGGACTATTTAGATGGTTTTATCGAAATTTTAAAACCTGCTAATAAGGAACTCATTGATTATTTCAAAATGTTGAATGTAGAATTGCCAAAAAGATTCAGAACAGAAATAAATTTAGAAGCCCGATCT
>NZ_DASTTN010000367.1:0-2279 GCF_035760125.1 Flavobacterium sp. | reverse complement strand
AAACCATGATAGGCCCCAAAGAAGTATATTCTTTTGTAACGACTTCCGCTCCTCAAATATTTGGCTACATTTCTACCATATTTCCAGAATGCCCCAATCCTGATTTAACCCTTAAGTGGCCTACTTAATTCATTGGTTATTATTTAATTATAAAAACAAGAAGCCAATTCATTGCTGAAGTGGCTTTTTTGTTTGTAACTCCACGAAGTGTTCATACTATGCTAGGCAAATGTCCCCAGCTATACGAAGTGTTCTTCTTTATGCTCAGCAAAGTCTCATGACTTTGCTATTTTTAAAAGTACTTCAAAACCGTAAATATAATAAAGTCTCCCGACTTTTTTCCGTGAATGTCTTTAGAAAAAAGACAAAGTAACATACTATAAGGGATATTAATATAATAAATGACTTATGCAAGTTTGTCCCTAAAATTGATACATTAACATAGGACTGGACAAAATGGTCACTAAGACGAGACAGGACGGGATAACGAGTATGGATAAAGTATAATAGTTTATGAATACTGCATCCTACCGTTTTAGAGGAAAACAAAAAAAGCCCTATGGAAAAATCCAAAGGGCGATTAGTTGAGACCTTTTTTTTTTGATTCTTCTACTGCAACTTTTCTGAATTCTTTTAAAATTTCTCAAGTTCCAAAGCTGATTTATATGTTTTTTGCCCCAATGATTACCGGTATAACAGTAAAAACAGGAGTTGTCACTACTTTTTTAATCAATCTTCAATGATTTATATATAATTTACTGTTATGGCAGTAAAAAATAGCATTTTTATGCTAAAAATACCCAGAGGCAACATATATTTACTTAATTTTACTGTCTAAACGGTAAAATATGAATGATTTTAATTTAGGGCTCTTCATAAAAGAGCATCGTAAGCTAGCAGGACTCACGCAATTAGAATTGGCTAACCTGGCAGGAGTAGGTAAGACCACAGTTTTTGATATTGAGAAAAATAAGGAAACGGTTAGTTGGAATAAACTTTTAGCTATACTGAAAGTATTGAATATTGAAATACAATTTAAAAGTCCAATCCATAAATAGTCATGAGAAAAGCAATAATATTTGTTCACGATAAAAGGGCAGGGGTACTGGTTGAAGACAGCGGCAGCGCTTATGAATTTATCTATGATGACAACTACGAAGGAGAAGCGGTATCGTTGACTATGCCATTGACAAATAAAAAGTATTCCTTTGCAAAATTCCCTTCTTTTTTTGAAGGATTATTGCCAGAGGGCATAATGCTTGAAGGGCTCTTGAAAATCGGCAAGATTGATAAAAACGATTATTTCTCCCAACTGATAGCCACGGGGAATGATTTGGTAGGAGCGGTAACGGTAAAAGAGTGGAAAGATGAATAGATGTCCAATAACCTACGAATTATGTGGTGCTGAAAAATACAGTGAAAAAGGACTTCGTATGATTGCTCCCAAACTTACTGCATTAAACGACTTGCCATTTACAGCAGCCGAGCAAAGACAGGAAGCTGCCAATCGTGCAAAGAAATTATCCATTCAGGGAGTTCAGCCAAAATTAAGCGCAGTTATATCCGTTGTGAACCAGCAGTTCGAAATTGTGGACCAGTTTGGGAACTATATTATAAAACCTCAAAATGATCTATTTCCGGAATTGCCCGAAAACGAGGATGTAACCATGAAAATGGCTAAAGTATATGGACTGGAAGTCCCTTTTCATGGATTGGTCTATTCAAAGGATGGGAGTCTTTCTTATTTTATCAAAAGGTTTGACAGATACAGCAAGGGGAAGAAATATGCCACTGAGGATTTTGCTCAATTAACAGGGAATTCAAGGGATACAAAGTATGATTACACAATGGAAAAATTGGTTAAAGTAATTGATGAGTATTGCACTTTTCCTGCTATAGAGAAAGCAGATTTCTTTAAACGGGTTTTGTTCTGTTTCATAACAGGTAATGAAGATATGCATTTAAAGAACTTTTCGGTAATTACAAAAGCAGGAAAAACTACTTTGTCACCAGTATATGATTTCCTAAATTCTTCGATTTCCATTAAAAATCCACAAGAGGAGTTAGCCCTGTCTCTCAAAGGAAAAAAGAGCAATTTTAAAGCAACGGAATTAATAGATTATTTTGCAAAAGAGCGACTGGAACTTAATGACAAGACAATTGAAGCTATTTTATCGGCCATGAATAAAAGTCTATCCAGATGGATTGAACTTGTTGAAATATCTTTTTTATCAGATGACATGAAAGAAAAGTATCTGAAGCTGATGGATAATAGGATT
>NZ_DASTTN010000366.1:0-11115 GCF_035760125.1 Flavobacterium sp. | reverse complement strand
TATTTGCAAAAAAATGGCGCTTCGGAAATAGTTTTTAATTTTAAACAAAAATATCCTAAACCGCTTTACTAGTTTTATGAAGACTACTATCGAACATAATGACCAAATTATTGAAGTTGACTTGTCAAAACCCATTGATATTTCGATCCCGTTAACCAATACTGATGAGAATCCGATTGCCTGGTATATAGAAAAACCAGTGATAGAACCCGTTGTTTTTGGCGATTGGATAGGAAAAGTTTCCGAAGGGAAGTCATCGACTAACTTCAATAATATTTTCTTCAACCCGCATGGGCACGGAACACATACAGAATGTCTGGGACATATTACAAGAGAGTTTTACAGTATTAATCAATCGTTGAAACAGTTTTTCTTTTTGGCCGAATTGGTTTCGGTTGTGCCTGAAATGCAGGGAGAAGATTTGGTGATAACCAGAAATCAGATAAAGAAAGAGTTGGGATCGAAAACACCGGAAGCCATAATTATAAGGACATTGCCTAATTTTAAAATAAAAAAATCACTGAAATATTCGAATACCAACCCGCCTTATCTGGCAGAAGATGCTGCGCTTTTCATTCGCGAAAGCGGAATCAAACATTTACTGATTGATTTGCCAAGTGTGGACAAAGAGCATGATGAAGGAAAATTGTTGGCACACAAAGCCTTTTGGAAAGTAAAAGATGTGCAAAATCTAAATACCGATGCACGATTGGACTGCACCATTACCGAAATGATTTTTGTAAATGATGAAGTGGAAGACGGAAGTTATCTGTTGAACCTACAAATTGCTTCTTTCGAAAATGATGCGAGTCCGAGCAAGCCTATTTTATATAAGCCTATAATCGTTTGAGAATAAATTGAATTAAAATATAAAGCCATGATTGTCGTTTCTACAGATAAACAAAAACTGAATGTTCCTTTTATCCAACATTTTCTAAAAGATATTTATTGGGCGGCTGGAAGAACCATTGAAGAAGTACAAAAAACAATTGATGCTTCAGTTTGTTTTGGAATTTATGTGGATGATGTTCAAGTTGGTTTTGGGAGGGTAATTACCGATTATGTCGTTTTTGCCTATATGATGGATGTTTTTATAGCCGAAGAACACAGGGGAAAAGGATATTCTTCAATTTTGATTTCGGCGATGATGGGAGAGCCTTCGTTGAAAGAAGTAAAAATATGGAGATTAGCCACGAGGGACGCCCATTTTTTGTATGAGAAATTTGGCTTCAAAGAATTGGCATTTCCTGAACGAATGATGGAAAAAATAGTATGATGCAAAAAGTTATAAAACTCGAAGAATTAGGATTGTTTATACTCGGTATTTATTTTTTTAATCAATTAGAATATGCTTGGTGGTGGTTTTTGGTTCTAATTTTAGTGCCCGATTTCTCTATGATCGGCTATGTATTTGGAGATAAAATTGGTGCTTTTTGCTATAATGTGGTACATCATAGAGGCATAGCGATTGCTTTGTATCTTGTTGGGATTTATTGTTCTAATGAGGTAGTTCAGCTTTCAGGAGTTATTTTATTTGCACATTCGTCTATGGACAGGATGTTGGGCTATGGATTAAAATATGAAACAGGCTTTAAGTTTACCCATTTGGGCGAAATCGGAAAATAAAAGAATATGAATCTAGAAACGTATTACGAATATTGCCTTTCTAAAAAAGGTGTAACGGAACATTTTCCATTCGACGAAGATACTTTGGTTTTTAAAGTGGGCGGAAAGATGTTCGCTTTGTCTTCATTACTCCAATGGGAAAAAGGAAGTCCTTCAATGAATCTTAAATGTGATCCCGAACGCGCCCAAGAGTTGCGAGCCGAATACGATGCAATACAGCCCGGGTTTCATATGAGTAAAATACATTGGAACACGATTGCCGTAAATCAAGATGTTCCTGATGCTTTGCTGAAAGAATTGATAGATCATTCGTATGACTTGGTTTTTAAAAGTTTAACCAAGAAAATTCAAATGGAAATTATCGACCCGAGGTAAAATATTTACCGAACAGGCGAAGCAATTAGAAAAATAGACATTACTTTTGTGCAACAATTAAAAAACGTAGCAACTCAGTTACTTAGTAACTCAGCAACATTATAAAAAATGAAAGATCAAATTAAAAAGTTTTTAAACGAAGAACAAGATCCAAAAGCGATTGAGAAAGTGACTTCAAAATTGCAGGATATTTTAATGAAAAATGAAGAAGTAGGTTATATTGCTGTTCAGAAAAAACCAGCATTGACCGTTCTTCCAGACAGTATTGTTATGACCAATAAAAGAATCATCATTTGTCAGCCTAAGAATTTAGGTTTGTCTATGAATTTTATTGATTACACTTGGGACGATATTGAAGGGACTTTTGTAAAAGAGAACATTCTTGGGTCTGAATTTTCTTTTTCTACCAAAACAGATATGCAGGTTTCAATTGATTATATTCCTAAAATTCAAGCTCGTAAAATATTCACGTATGCAAAAGAGCAATTGGATATCTTAAAAAATGGTGCAGCACAATCAGTAATCACCGATGAAATTGCTCCGACATTAATTCAAGAATCAGAATTAATCGAGGAAATGGAAACAGAAGAAGTGACTGATTTTGCTGAAATAATGCCTGTGGTTTCTAATTATACAGAACCTATCGCAGATAATACAACTGCTTCAGCTGAGAAAAGAACAAGCGAATTGACACAAGACGAACTTTTTGCAAAGCTTCAAAACTATAAAAAACTGCTTGATAACGGTTTGATTTTACAAGGCGAGTACGATGCTTTCAAAAAAGAGATTTTGAGTTATATGTAGTAAATCGGAAGAATCAAAAAAAAGGAAAACCCGACAAATTAATTAATTGTCGGGTTTTTTTATGCGTTTAATTTTCGATACTGTAAAGGAGAGCTATTTTTGATTTCTTTGAATTTTCTGTTGAAATTTGAAATGTTGTTAAACCCACATAACTCGGCTATTTCCAATACTGAAAGCTCATTTTTCTTTGATAATAATTTTCCGGCATGTTCAATTCTGATTTCTATCAGAAACTGAAAAAAAGACTTATTGGTTCTCACTCTAAAATAACGACAAAAAGCATTTTTGGTCATATTGGCTATCGAGGAAATTTCTTCAAGTGAAATGTTTTTTTGATAGTTGTTCATCACATATTCAAAGACATTTTGCATTCTTTTTCCCTCGTTATCCGTTATTTTTTTGTCATAGATATAACAAGAAAGAGGTTTTTTATCCGCTAGGTTAAGATTTTTTATAGTTTCTAAAAATGTAATAAAACGATCAAGTTCATTTTCTGTTTTGTTTTTTTTGAAACACTTTATGATTTTTTTTGGACTGTCTTTAATAATAAACCCGTTTTTGCAGTTTTCAAAAAAAGGTTGAATGGTTTTGAATGTGGGTAATTCAAAAAAATCTTTTCCGAAAGAGTTATTAGTAAAAAAAAGGGAAAGCATCACGGATGATTCTTCGGAGTTGATGTCACTTCTAAACACATGAGGTAAGTTACTGCCAATAACCAGAATATCTCCTTTTTGATATTGAGTTATGGTGTCTCCTACCAATAATGTTCCTTCTCCCTTTTCGATATAACTTATCTGTGTCTCTTCATGCTGATGTAGTTTGTTATAAAACATAAGCTCTCTATCTTCTTGATAGATAATTGATTCTGTACCTGTTTTTGTGATTTTAAATGGAAAAACTTTCATGAGTAAAACGTATTTAAACCAAATGTATATATTATTAAAAAAATGCGCAAATATTACTCTTATATTTTTGTATTAAATCCATAATGGATAATATAGTATTGTTTAGTGATAATTTATTAAAAGATTTTTGAGCGTCTTGCAGGTAATTTTGTCTAAACAAAAATTTAGCAATTATGAGTGTTCAATGGAATGGTGTAATGCCGGCAGTTACAACAAAATTCACTGCAGACGATAAATTAGACTTCAATATGTTTGAGGTAAATGTAAAAGCCCAACTGGAAGCGGGTGTAAGTGGGATCATTCTGGGAGGAACTCTTGGGGAAGCCAGCACATTATTGGAAGAAGAAAAACGCGAACTCGTAAGAGGTACCGTAGGGATTGTTGAAGGTTCGGTTCCAATTATAATGAATATAGCTGAACAAACCACTCGTGGGGCTATTGAAGCTGCAAATAAAGCCGAACTAGATGGAGCAAAAGGATTGATGATGTTACCTCCTATGCGCTATAAGGCTACTGATCATGAAACAGTAATGTACTTTTCTGAGGTGGCAAAAAACACTTCTTTACCAATTATGGTTTATAATAATCCGGTAGATTATAAAATTGAAGTGACACTGGATATGTTTGAAGAATTATTAAAATTTGATACAATTCAAGCGGTGAAAGAGTCTACAAGAGATATTTCAAATGTGACCCGAATTATCAATCGTTTTGGAGATCGTTTAAAGATTTTATCAGGTGTTGATACATTGGCATTAGAGAGTTTATTGATGGGATCACATGGTTGGGTTTCGGGATTGGTAGATGCTTTTCCTAAAGAAACGGTCGCAATTTATAAATTGGCTAAAGAAGGAAGAATTGATGAGGCATTAAAAATTTACCGCTGGTTTCTGCCTCTTTTAGAATTAGATATCAACGCACAATTAGTTCAAAATATTAAATTGGCTGAAGTGGCTACAGGCTTAGGAACGGAATATGTTCGTGCACCTAGATTACCTCTTCAAGGAGCCGAAAGAGAAAGAGTATTGGCAATTATCAGTGAAGGATTGAGAACAAGACCTGCTCTTCCTGATTTTGAAAAATAGTTTTAATTGGTTTTTTAGTTTGGTTAAAGTCGATTCAGAGATGGGTTTTTATAAATCAATCTCTTGATTCGGCTATTTTGAATTTTTGGCAAATAATGATTTGTAAATTAAAATTTAAGTAATGATTACAGGGAAAAATTATATCGGAAGTCAGCTGAAAGGCAACGGAGATAAAACATATAGAACATTTAATCCACAACTTAATATAGAGAATTTGTGGGAGTTTACAGAAGCAACTCATGAGGAAATAGAAGAAGCGGTTACTCTGGCGGATCAGGCATTTAAAATCTATAAAAATTGTTCGGGGCAGGAAAAAGCATCTTTTCTAAATGCTATTGCTGATGAGATTTTAGCTTTGGGAGATGAATTGTTGGAAATCTACTGTATCGAGTCTGGATATCCAAGAGGTAGAGCAGAGGGTGAAAGAGGCCGCACTATTTTTCAATTACGATCTTTTGCAGAGATGCTGAATGAAGGAAGTTGGGTTGAAGCGACCATAGACACTGCTGCTCTAGAAAGACAACCTCTCCCGAAAGAGGATTTGCGTAAAATGTTGATGCCGTTAGGACCTGTAGTGGTCTTTGGTTCCAGTAATTTTCCGTTTGCTTTTTCAACTGCTGGAGGTGATACCGCTTCTGCTTTGGCAGCGGGTTGTCCTGTTATTGTAAAAAGTCACTCAATGCATATTGGAACAGGTGAAATGGTTGCATCGGCAGTGATTAAAGCAGCTAAAAAGACCAATATGCCAGAAGGTGTGTTCTCAAATTTAATTGGTAGCGGAGTAGTTTTAGGAGCTAGTTTGGTAAAACATCCTTTGGTTAAGGCAGTTGGTTTTACGGGAAGCATTAAAGGAGGAAGAGCTTTGTTTGATTTGGCTTCCCAAAGACCCGAGCCAATCCCTGTTTTTGCAGAGATGGGAAGTATAAATCCAGTTGTTATTTTGCCAAATGCCTTAGAAAATGAAAGTCAAAAATGGGCTGCTACTTATGCTGGATCGATCACTTTAGGAACTGGTCAGTTTTGTACCAATCCAGGTTTATTATTGGCTATTAAAGGAGAGAATTTGGATAATTTCACAGCCCAATTAACTGAGGAAATGGAGAAAATAGCACCATCCTGTATGCTTCATCCGTCCATTAAAGCCGATTTTAATCTAGGAAAAGAGTTGTTGAAATCTCAAAAAGGTGTTCGTACAGCCATAGAATATAAAGGAAAGATAGCGCCAAACTATGCTCCCCAAACATTGCTTACAATTGAGGGGAAAACATTTTTGGAGAATCCAACTTTAAGTCATGAAGTTTTCGGTCCGTTTTCTATTTTGGTTCAGTGTGATGACGAAGTGCAGTTGGTTTCGATAATTAATCAATTGGATGGCCAGTTAACCGGAACTATTATTTCTGAAGATTCAGAGATTGGAAATTATATCAATGTTATTGATTCTTTGCAAAATAGAGTGGGAAGATTAATCTTCAATGGAGTACCTACGGGTGTAGAAGTTTGTCCTTCTATGATTCATGGTGGTCCATATCCAGCTTCTTCAGACTCAAGATTTACTGCAGTTGGAATCCATGCAGTGAAACGCTGGGTTAGGCCTTTTAGTTTTCAAAACTGGCCTGATAAGTTATTACCTTTAGAATTGCAAAACGAAAATCCCCTGGGAATTTCGAGATCAGTTAATACAATACAAACCTCTTTACCTATCCTGTAATGTCTAGAAAAACTTTTTTTTGCGTAGATGCACATACCTGTGGAAATCCTGTGAGAGTAGTTGCTGGTGGAGGTCCAAATCTTATCGGGGCGAATATGAGTGAGAAACGACAACATTTTCTCAAAGAATACGATTGGATTCGGAAAGGATTAATGTTCGAGCCTCGTGGTCACGATATGATGAGTGGGAGTATTCTTTATCCGCCAAGTATCCCAGAAAATGATTTTGGGATACTTTTTATAGAAACCTCAGGTTGTTTGCCCATGTGCGGACACGGAACAATTGGTACCATCACTATCGCTATCGAAGAAGGGTTGGTTACTCCAAAAATTCCAGGAAAAATACGAATGGAAGCTCCGGCGGGATTGGTTCAGATAGAGTACCAACAAACTGGTAAAAAAGTGGACTGGGTTCGTTTGACGAATGTCAAATCGTATTTGGCTGCCGAAGGATTGACTGTTGATTGTCCAGATTTAGGCGAAATTATTTTTGATGTGGCTTACGGCGGGAATTATTATGCTATTGTGGATCCACAAAAAAACTTTTCGGGAGTTCAGGATTTTACGGCTGGCAAAATTGTGCAATACAGTCAGGAAGTTCGCAAACGAATCAACGAAAAATATCCAGATTTATTTATTCATCCCGAAAATGATACCATCCGTGATGTGAGTCATATGCTTTGGACAGGAGATCCTTTAGATCCAGCATCTTCAGGTAGAAATGCCGTTTTTTATGGTGATAAAGCTATAGATAGATCTCCCTGTGGTACAGGAACCTCTGCTAGATTGGCTCAACTTCACGCCAAAGGGAAGTTGAAAAAAGGAGAAGATTACATTCATGAAAGCTATATCGGCAGTAAGTTTATTGGTAGGGTTGTGGAAGAAACTACAATAGGAAATATAAAGGCGATTGTTCCAAGTATTCAAGGATGGGCAAAAGTGTATGGATATAATAACATTATCATTGATGATGAAGATGACCCATATGCGTTTGGTTTCCAGGTAATTTAATTGAATATTTAAATTTATATTGTATTTATAATGAAGAAAGTAAGTGTAATAGGAGGTGGAATAATAGGGCTGTGTTCTGCGTATTATCTAGCCAAAGAAGGATATGAAGTAGTTGTTTTTGATAAATCGGATATGACAAACGGTTGTTCTTACGGAAATGCGGGAATGATTGTTCCTTCACATATTATTCCGATGGCACAACCAGGTATGATTGCTCAAGGAATGAAGTGGATGTTTGACAGTCAGAGTCCATTTTACGTAAAACCAAGATTAAGTTACGATTTGATAAAATGGGGGCTACAGTTTTACAAGCACGCTACGCCTCAACATGTGGAGAAATCAATGCCGGCACTTAGAGATTTGGCTTTGCTGAGTAAGGAATTATTTCAGGATTTAGACCGTGAAAAGCATTCGTTTTTCTATGAAGAGAAAGGATTATTAATGCTTTATAAAACAGATAAAGTAGCTGAAGAAATAGAACATGAGGGAAAAGAAGCGCAACGTTTGGGACTAGAGGTAGATTTTCTTTCTAAGGAAGCTGTTTCAAAATTGGAAACTGGAACTAGAACCGATGTTGTTGGAGGTGTGCATTATAAAAGTGATGCCCATTTGTATCCCCAAAAATTCATGCAATTTATCAAAGAGGAGCTGCAACGTATGAATGTTGTCGTGCATACAAATACCTTGGTAAAAGATTTTAGAATAAAAAATAATCGAATTACTGAAATGATTACTGATAAAGGGGATTTTCCAACAGATGAGGTTGTTTTGTCTTCTGGATCTTGGAGTCCCGAGATAGCCAAGAAACTAGATATAAATATTTCCATATTACCAGGAAAAGGGTATAGCTTTACACTGAATAACAGAACCGAAAAGCCTTCAATTCCGTCCATTTTATGCGAGGGAAAAGTAGCTGTTACCCCTATGAATACTGATATTCGTTTTGGTGGAACTATGGAGATTACCCATACTAATGATTTGAAAATAAATCAAAACAGACTTCAGGGTATTGTGAACAGTATCAATGAATTTTATCCCGACTTAAAAATTAGCAGACCAGAAGAAAAGGATACTTGGTTTGGTTTTAGGCCCTGTACACCTTCGGGATTACCAATCATTGTCAGAGATAAAAAAGTATTAAATTTGGTATTAGCAACCGGACATGCCATGATGGGATTGAGTCTGGCACCGGCAACAGGAAAAATAGTAACAGAAATTATTTCAAATAAAACTACTTCGGTTAATACTCAAATGTTTCAATTATAAAATATGCGATACGATAAAATAAATTCTTCCTTATTTATAGAAAATAGACAACGCTTTTCAGAAAAACTAAAAAATAGCAGCATTGCGATTCTCACTTCTAATGATGTCATGCCTACCAATGCCGATGATGTGATGGGTTTTGCCCAAAACAATGATTTGTTTTATCTCACTGGAATTGACCAAGACGAAACCATTTTGGCATTATATCCTCATGCTTTTAAGCAAGAAAACAGAGAGATTCTTTTTATAAAAGAAGTAACAGAACACAGCAAGATTTGGGATGGTGATTTTCTAAACAAAGAAGAAGCTTTCCAAATTTCGGGCATTAAAAATGTAAAATGGATTCATGAATTCGAAAAGACACTGCAACTTTTTGCTTTTGAAGCTGATACTTTTTATTTAGGACATAATGAGCATATAAAAAGAACTACTTTTGAAATGGCCACCAGACAAGATCGGATGATTCAATGGTGTAAAGAAAAATATCCTTTACATCAGTACGATCGAGTGGCCAAGATAACACGTGAACTCAGACCCATAAAATCGGATGAAGAGGTAAAGCTAATCAAGAAAGCAACTGCTATAAGTATAGAAGGATTCAAAAATCTTTTGAAAGCTGCGAAACCCAATTGTAAAGAATACCAATTGGAGGCGGAACTTATTTACGAAGTGATTAAAAAAGGAGGAACGCGACATGCCTTCAAACCGATTGTGGCTTCCGGGAAAAATGCATGTGCTTTGCATTACAATTCTAATGACGGTATTTGTAAAGATGGGGATATGGTTTTGGTTGATTTTGGTGTTTGTTACGGGAATTATAATTCGGATACCACCAGATGCCTTCCTGTAAACGGAAAATTTTCTCCTCGCCAGCGCGAGGTGTATCAGGCTGTTTTGAATTGTTTAAAAGAGGGTTCGAAATTATTAAAACCTGGTGTTTTATCAAGTGATTATGAAAAAGGAATGGCTTCCTTGATAGAAAAAGAGCTGATAGGACTTGGATTGCTAACCTTAGATGAGATTGCAAATCAGAACCCTGATGCTCCGGCCTACAAAAAATATTTTATGCATGGAACGGCGCATCATTTGGGATTAGATATTCACGATGTTGGTTTGTATTCTCGCCCGTTCGAAAAAGGGATGGTGCTTACCTGCGAACCTGGAATTTATATCCGCGAGGAAGGAATAGGATGTCGTTTGGAAAATGATTATCTGCTTACCGAAGATGGAAATATCAATTTATCAGAAGCAATGCCTATTGAAATGGATGAGATTGAGTTGTTAATGAAACAATAGATAATGTAACATTTTATGTTTTTTTAGGACTAAAAAAGTACATCAAAGAGAATAAACTTATTAAACCAGTTTTTGTATTATTAACTAAGACCATATAAACACATGAAAAAGATTTTCCTTATTTTTTATCTCTTTGCCCAAACCATGTTTGCGCAAAATACCATCAATATTGATAAACTAAACTGGTTACCGGAGTCCCATTCTTTTTGGGTGAATGAACAAGATAATATTGCAGTTTATGATGCCAAAAAACTAACAGAAAACAAAATAGTTTTGACAAAAGACCAAATGAAATCTTCGGGTTTTCAAGGGGAAGTTGAAAAGTTAGTTTGGAATTCCACTAAGACTAAAGTGTTGATTTACACTAATTCAAAAAAAGTTTGGCGTGGGAATACCAAAGGCGACTATTGGTATTTCGATCTTGCATCTGGAAAGGGCTATCAATTAGGAAAAGGATTAGACCCTTCTTCGTTGATGTTTGCTAAGTTTTCCAATGATAATATAAATGTGGCTTACGTTTCTAAGCACAATATTTATGTAGAAAATTTGCAATCACACGTAATAAAACAATTAACGAAAGACGGAACTGCTAAAATAATTAATGGAACTTTTGATTGGGTTTATGAAGAAGAACTCAGCTGTAGAGATGGTTTTAGATGGAGCCCTGACGGGAGTAGTATTGCTTTCTGGCGCGTGGATGCTACCGATACTAAATACCATTTGATGATTAACAATACAGATTCATTGTATTCTTATGTGGTTCCGGTTGAATATCCAAAAGCGGGGGAAAAACCATCATCAGTGAAAATTGGTGTCATTGATATAGCTTCTGAAAAAACAAATTGGTTAGCAATTCCAGGCGATGCAGATAACAATTATTTGCCAAGAATGGAATGGATTGGTAAAAATGAATTAATGATACTGCAATTAAACAGACATCAAAATCAAGCCACGATCTACAATTGCAACTCAAATACAGGCAAGGCGTCTGTAATTTATCAAGAGAAATCAAAACCTTGGATTGATGTTTTTGATATTTC
>NZ_DASTTN010000365.1:0-5175 GCF_035760125.1 Flavobacterium sp. | reverse complement strand
ATTGTTTCCTACTTTGAATGCACGAAAATCTTTTAGTGGCAAGTGATTGATTACCCAATATCCCATAAATGCACACAGAATAAGGGATAATGTTGCTAGACCATTTTGAATTTTATTACTGAATAAGGGTTTAACCAATTTCATGTTCACAAATAGAATCAGTATAAAGAACAATAAAACAATGTCTTTTGTAAAGGATTGCCAAGGCGTAAGATGTAATGCATCACCAAAACATCCGCAGTCTTTTACAACGTCAAAATATGCGGAATAGAATGTCAGGAAAGTGAACTTGATGATTAAAAGCAACAAAAGCCAAATGGTTAATTTTGATTTAAAACCGATGAGTAACATCACGCCCAAAAGCACTTCAAGGATTACTATAAATAACGCTATGGCTAAGGAATAAGGGACGAAAAAAGGCATGTTAAAAACCGGCTCACTAAAATATTCGGCTAGTTTGTAGGAGAATCCTACTGGGTCATTTAGTTTGATTAATCCTGAGATTATAAATAGAACTCCAACGAAAATTCGGGAGAATTGGGTAATTATGTTTTTCATTTTTTATGTTTTAAACAAAGATATAGGAAGGTTTTTTTAATCTTGTTAATGAGTTGTTATTTCTTAAACCCCATAAGGATCAAAGCAAAAATCGAGTAATTAATCATGTCTTGATAATTGGCATCAATTCCTTCTGATACGATAGTTTTACCTTTATTGTCTTCAATTTGTTTCACACGAAGTAGTTTTTGCAAGATCAAATCGGTTAGTGAACTTACTCGCATATCACGCCAAGCTTCTCCGTAATCATGGTTTTTGTTTTCCATTAGTTCTTTGGTCAAGGCAACTTTGGCATCGTATAATTGGGTTGCTTTTTCGGTATCTAAATCGGGTTGATCGACCACACCCAATTCCAATTGAATTAAAGCCATAATCGAATAATTGATGATACCAATGAATTCTCCTGTTTCGTCTTCATCGATTTTACGAATTTCATTTTCTTGTAAACTTCTAATTCTTTGAGCTTTTATGAAAATTTGATCGGTTAGAGATGGAAGCCTCAAAATGCGCCAAGCACTACCGTAATCTTTCATTTTGTTGATAAATAGTGAGCGACAAATGGCAATCACGTTATCATATTCTTGTGAAGTATTCTTCATTATTGGTGTATATTTGTATAAAATTGCTTCAAAAATAAGAATAATTTTTTTGAATGCAGAACTTTAAGTTTCTAAAACCAAATTGGAATGACTATAAATTGTAAAGGACAACTTATTGACTTGTCCACGCCAAAAGTAATGGGGATTTTGAATATAACTCCCAACTCTTTTTTTGACGGTGGAAAGTATAAAGATGAAAACGAGCTTCTGAAAAGAGTTGAAAAAATGCTCAATGAAGGAGCTGATTTTATTGATGTAGGCGCATATTCGAGCAGGCCTAATGCCGAGTTTGTTTCTGAAGAAGAAGAGATATCAAGAATAATTCCTGTTGTTAATTTACTGCAAAAACATTTTCCGGAGACTATATTGTCAATTGATACTTTTCGGGCTGAAGTAGCAAAGAGGTGTATTGAAAACGGGTCGGCAATTATCAATGATATTTCGGCTGGAAAATTGGATGCTAAAATGCTTGAAACCATTGCTAAATATCAAGTTCCATATATTATGATGCACATGAAAGGAACGCCGCAAACAATGCATGAATTTGTACAATACGAGGATATAATTAAGGAAATGATATTCTATTTTTCGGAACGGATTGCTGTTGCAAGAGCACTTGGCATAAACGATTTGATTGTGGATCCTGGTTTTGGTTTTGCTAAAACATTGGAACAAAATTATGCAGTGATGCAAAAAATGGAGTTGTTTCAAATGCTTGAGTTGCCTTTGTTAGTTGGGATTTCGAGGAAATCAATGATTTACAAAACATTGGAAACAAACGCTGAAATGGCCCTAAACGGTACCACGGTTTTGAATACGATTTCGTTAACAAAAGGAGTAAAAATACTTCGGGTTCATGATGTGAAAGAAGCTGTTGAATGTGTTCGTTTATTTAGTAAATTGAATTAATAATGAAAGAATATTTATTTGGAATTGTACTATTGTTTTGTTTTTCTTGTGGTAATAAAGAAGATATTTTATTGCCAAAGGCTGATCAAACTATCGTAAAAGAAGTTGTGGATTTGTCTCCTATCTACATTTTTTTTAGGGTAAAGGGCAAAGATACTTTGGCAGAAGTAAATAGAAAAAACAGTATTATCACCACCAATTGGATTTTGAATATCGACAAACGCTTGCCTTTACGATTGGTTATTCCAGAAGTAATGAAACTGCAACAACGAAAGCGGGAAGAAAAAGAGCATCGAAATGAATTGGCGCAGAATTATTATTCCTATGCAGACAGTATTGGTAAAAACTTAGCTTTTGTTCCTTTTACGCAAGTGTATTATAAAATGAAGAAGCCGAAGTCTGGAGTTGAAGTTTATTTTGATAAAAACAATAAAATATTAGTTAACAACAAAGTAATTGCTAAAAATGATTTGGAAAATTATATAAAGCAAAATTCTGCAAATAAGGATGTTTTCTATTGTTTTGACAAAAATATGTTATTTGATAATTATATTAATTTGAAAATATTTATGAGAAGTATTGAATGGAAATTTATATCAAATCAAGAATTCATCTATTAAATCCTGACAACTGAATGTTTTTTGCATCACCGGAACAGAACACCGCGACCGCTAACTGAATACTCTTTTATTGGTGATGATACGGTTCGTTTCTCAAAATGGTAAATCCGCGATACAATTGTTCTATAAAAAACAAACGTACCATTTGATGTGAAAATGTCATTAGTGAAAGGGAGATTTTTCCATTTGCTTTGGCATAAACCGTTTCTGAAAAACCATAAGGGCCACCAATCACAAAAACCAATGTTTTTACGCCAGAGTTCATCTTCTTTTGCAATTCGGTTGAAAAGGTGACGCTGGAAAAGGTTTTTCCGTTTTCATCTAATAAAATGAGTTGGTCTGTTGGAGAGATTTTAGACAAAATAAGTTCACCTTCCTTTTCTTTTTGTTGGCTTTCCGATAAGTTTTTTACGTTTTTGATATCTGGAATAATTTCTAAATCAAACTTAATGTAAAAAGACAATCGTTTCGTATAATCGTCAATTAAGGTTTGTAGTGATTTATTGTCGGTTTTGCCGATTGCGATCAGTTTGATGTTCATCTTTGTTGGTTTTCAAAACTGCAAAGTTACAAAAGACTTTGTAATTCATTGTTTCGCACAGAAGTTTGTGGCATCATGTCTAAATAAGCTTTTATGAAATTTTATTGAGTCTTATAAAATTAAAAGAATTTTTATTTTCCTTAAATCATTTGGTTATCATAATGTTTTATCTATTTTTGTCAAAAATAATAGAATGTCTATGGACTTAATGGGATTAATAGTTGCGGGATTGGTAGTTGGCTTTATTGTGGGGATGACAGGTGTAGGCGGTGGTTCTTTGATGACCCCTATTTTACTTTGGTTTGGAATTCCACCTTCAACTGCGGTTGGTACCGATTTATTATACGCAGCTATTACCAAATCAGGTGGTGTTTATGTTCATAATAAGAAGAAAAATATCAATTGGACTATAACTGGTTGGTTAACTTTGGGTAGTGTTCCTGCCGCTTTACTAACTTTATGGATTCTTCATTATTTGAAAACTGACCTTGAAGTTTTGAATAAGGTTATAAAATATAGTCTAGGATGGGCATTGTTGTTTACATCGGTAGCCATTATTTTTAAAAAGAAATTGTTGATTTTTTCGCAAAAACACGCTGGAGATAAATTTCATAGCGAGAGTAGAACCCAAAATTTATTAACGGTTGCTATAGGTGTGATGTTAGGAGCAACAGTGACTCTTACTTCGATTGGTGCTGGAGCCTTAGGGACGGTTACTTTGTTTTTTTTATATCCGCTTTTGCCTACTCCAAAATTGGTGGGAACTGAGATTGCGCACGCAGTGCCTTTGACGCTTGTTGCCGGATTGGGGCATGCTTCAATGGGAAATTTGGATTTGAATATATTAGGACATTTATTATTGGGTTCGTTACCTGGAATATATTTAGGAAGTATGTTGAGTGGTAAACTACCTGATTTGTTACTTAGAAATGCAATTGCAGTAATGTTGTTCTATGTTGGTTTTAAGTTGGTTGCCTAAACTTTTTAAGGGTTTGTTTTTAAAACAAAAGAATATAATTGTTGTGTGAAATGCTCTCGATGGTACCAATCATTATGTACGAGTTCTATTTTTTCTACTTTGAATTTACCAAAATCAAAAGCTCTATATTTCTCTAAAGATTTCAATAGGGTTTCCTTGTCTATAATTTCTTCTTTAAAGCGCATTATTGTTGAATGAGCGGTTTGAATGGTATAACGGCTGTCAATACTTTGTTGTAGTCCCGAATTTTTAAAATTTATTCTTAGGTTGTCCCTTAATTGATCTAACGAATTATTGTTTGTAAATCCCTGAACCATTATGGCAGAATTGGATGCCGTAATTCCTTGAAAATGGATTTCTAAATCTTTTATGTCTTCGATGCTCTTTTGAATTATTTTGCTATACTCAGGAATTGAGATAGTCTTTAAATCAAATCCATCGTGACATGATATAATGGATAAAACAGTAATATGTATATCCGAATTTGGGTAATAATATTGATTGGGGTTACTTTTTTTAAGCTCGTTCAGAAAATCTTGAATCTTATTTTTAACTTCTAATGACGGTCTTATTAGTACCGTAATTCCGAATCGATTGTCGGAAGAAGAATCAATCAAGTGGTCTATTATGTA
Organism: Flavobacterium sp.; assembly: GCF_035760125.1. Taxonomy (GTDB): domain Bacteria; phylum Bacteroidota; class Bacteroidia; order Flavobacteriales; family Flavobacteriaceae; genus Flavobacterium. The sequence continues at coordinate 337 of NZ_DASTTN010000365.1, read as the reverse complement.
TTGGTCTTTTTTTATGTTTTCGATAGAATTGACGTAAAGACGATTGTAATGTTCCTTCAGATTCATGTTGATTTTTCTGATTTGATTGTTGAATTAATTTATTTGATAGTAATTGGGTATAAAGGTATGTCAAATTTGATTTTCTGGCACAGACTAATGATGTTAGGATTGCAAGAGGGATAGAAGCAAGCTACCGAAGTAGCGCGGATAGCCCGACCGCATTAGGGAAAGGGGCTGAATAAGCGTGTGTTGAATTTGGCCCCTTTTCCTAATGTGGTCTTGCCTAAATGATTTTTAAAATGTCAGTTTGTCATATGATTTTATGCCAATTGTAATG
>NZ_DASTTN010000364.1:0-7657 GCF_035760125.1 Flavobacterium sp. | reverse complement strand
TTTGAAAAAATTAAGTCCTGAAAATCCGCAAATTAATGCCGCAGCTTTTACCGGAATGCAAAAAGGAATTGATATTTGGAGAGAAACCTTAACTAAGATTGATTTTAAAGATCCAAAAGCCGATTTTAACGCAAAAATTGCAAAGTTTATTTACTTCAATTTAATGAATTTAAATTTGGCATTAAATAAAAAACCTGAAGCAGAAAAAGTACTTAATGAGATGCAGGAAAATTTAATTTACATCAAGTTAAATTCAAGTGAGGAAACCGAATTAAAAGCCATCGAAAAGCAAATTTATAAAACGACTTAAAATCTAATACTATGAGAACAAAAATAATTGTACTCCTTCTTTTACTGCTATGTAATTCTGGATTTAGCCAGATTAGTAAAGAATACGGAACTAAATTTGACTACGATTCACGAGAAATAGATTTTAAAGTAGTTTTGGTTGATAACTACAATCATTATATGTCTTCTGTAATAAATGTGGACGGCGGAATGCAGTCAAGCAACAAAATTATTATTAGAAAATTTGATCAAAAAAATCAGTTAGTTGAGACCTTTACAGAAGAATTTCCATATAAAGACGCAATTACGCTTCATAATTATGTTGGAAGTTATGAGATTGGAAAAGAGAAGCTTATAATTTTAACGGATTGTTATTCAAATAAAACAAAAAAGAAAGAAATTCATCAAATTACATTTGATAAAAAAACGGGTTTATTTGATAAAAAAGTAATCGCCGAATATACTTTTGAAAGCCTTTCAAAATCTGGAACTACTTATGCAATGGTTTCACAAAACAAAAACTATTTCGGAATTGTTTATAGCAAATTTGCAAATAAGAAAATTGCAGAAGAACATCAATGTACTATTATAGATGGAAGAACAGGAGATTTACTTTGGCAAAAAGACGTTTCCTTTCCGTTATTGTCATTTACAGACGATGTAGTTTTAAGTGATAGCGGAAAAGTGATTTTCGTCAGAACAACTAAAGAAACCGGATCTCAAAACGTATTGGCCATAGCAGACGGAAATACTGTTGAAAACAAAGATTTTGGTAAAGAAGATGTGAAGATTAAGAAACCGCTTTCTTTTTCAGTAGGTCCTAACGAGTATCTGATCGCATTTAATAATTATGCACACGGAATAAATCGCGGAGAATTTGATAAAGTTCTTGTTTATGATTTAAATGCAGGTACGGTCTTGAAAAATAATCCTATAGAAAGTTTAAGAAATATTAAGGATTTAAAGAAAGTTAATTTCAATACTTTGTCTATACAAAATGATGAAATTAACTTATTTGTAGACTGTGACTTTCAAAGCGGAACAAAACCAGATCCTACCTTTCCAAATTCTACGTTCAAAGTTCCGGAATATTCAAACGGTTACCCAAGCTTACTAGTATTTAATATGAATGGGGAGCTGACAAGTACTGTGGATTATAAGGTACGACCAACCAGAGAAGGTTATAAATCAATTGGTGTGCAAAATATTAAAGGGAATTTTTTTGTAAATACATATGTAAACGGACAATATGAAGTTCCTGGAATTTACCGATTAAATAACGGTTCGATTGACAACAATCTTAGAATAAAATCTTTAGACGATGATGGAACAATAATTACAGGTTTTGTGAATTATTTACCGGAAGCTAAAAGATTAATTTTGGCGAAAACAGAAGGCAATAAACAAATGGTTTTTATCAATCTTTTGAATATTCAGCTGTAAAAAGTTAACTCAAAATAAAATTACTTTTATAATAGAAAGGCACTTGTTTACAGCAAGTGCCTTTTTTTATATTTATGCTTTCTGGCAAGATAGTAATTACTTTGAAGTGCAGCTGGTGCGAGTATCTCCCCCCGATTGCGAACTTACGAAGTAAATCCGCGATTATTTTTTCGTTGTCTTCTTTTGTTTCAATACTATTTTTCAAGTGCACTGAAAGAATAAAATGTTTTCCGTTGGGAAGTTTTATAATGCCAACATCATTCAATGCAACACGCAGATTTTCATCATTTGTTCCTTAAATTCCAGTTCTGTTATTTCTGGACGGGTCAAAGGCATAGATAAAGCATGGATAAAGCATAGATAGTGTATGAATAATGTATGAAAAAGGGGGAGAGTAATCTTTAGAAGTTTTTAAGGATGGTAAATTTAAACGAAAAAAGCTTCAGATTTCTCTGAAGCTTTTATCTTTATAGCGGGAAGCAGCCTAATTACAAAAATATAGCTTGACATTTTCTCTTCTTTTTGTTTGCATATCTACATTCATTTTATGTGTCAAAAATATCCTGTAAAATAAAGGTCTTTATGATGATTTATAATCGAAAAATTATATATTTGAAAATAAATGATGTGTAATACTTATCACACATATCTACACTAATTTGGGTTGCTTTGTGTGATTTTTGTTACCTGTGTAAATAAGTTGGTGGCAATTTTAGGGAACTACAATAATAAAAAATAAACTAAAAAAATGACTTTCATTAAAACCATTTCTACATTTTTAATTGCGCTTTTAATTGTAACAACAACTTTTGGACAAGAATCTAAACATAAAACTAAAATCTTATTAATCGGGACAATTCATTTTGAAACCCCACATACAGATAATTTTGAACTAAAAACGGACGATTTTTTAAGTGCTAAGCGACAAAGTGAATTAGAAGATTTAACTAATGTTTTGTCTCAAACAAAAGCGACTAAAGTAATGATTGAAAGGCCAGTTGAAAATCAACGTTCTAGCGATAGTTTGTATAATTTATATTTAACAGGCCATTATAAACTTACAGTTTCAGAAAGAGAACAAATTGGTTTTAGGTTAGGGAAAAAATTAAAATTAAATCAAATAAACTGTATAGACAAATTCTATGGAATGCACGATAGCTTAATGGCTGCAACCGCAAAAGAAAATAATCAACTTTATTTGCTAAAAGATTTAAGGGCCGAGGCAAAAGCAATGCTAAATGATTATGACAATAAATTGAAAAAAGGCACAATAACCGAAGTCTTAAAACACATAAATAAACCTGACGAATTAAAAAGAAATTTATCACTTTATCTAAAATTTATGGCAAAGATTGGAGCTGGTAAAAATTTTGCAGGAGCAGAAACTGTATCAGAGTGGTATTTAAGAAATCTTGCTATTTATTCAAATATAATTAATCAAATAAATACAAATGACAACTATGTTGTACTAATATTTGGACAAGGACATATTCCTATATTAAAACACCTACTGCAAAATAACGACGATTTTGAACTCGTTGAATTAAATAGCGTACTAAAATAAGCTTCCTCCAACAGCTAGAGTTCAAATTACAAAACTAAAATATGCAAGACGAAATAATAAAACACACAAAAAATATATATTCAGAGATGAACAATAAAAAACATTCTTTCAAAGAAAAAGTAAAAGAAATACTTACTGAAATTTTAATTATTGTATTTGCAGTTACACTTTCAATTTGGCTTCACTCCTGGAGCGAAGAGAGACATCAGCAGAAAGATGCACAAACATTTTTAATTGGGTTGAAAGAAGATTTACAAAATGACATTTCAAAATTGGAAGTGACAAAAAAAACATTTCATAAAACGCAACAACAAATTTTTTTTAATTTACATCTTACACAAAAAAAGATAGACAGTATTAAAGCGAATCATCAACAAATTAATTCAGGTACAAATTTCATTAATACAGTAGTAAATAATGGAAGATATGAAGGCTTTAAATCTAGTGGAAAAATAAATACCATAGAAAATCAAAATATAAGAAATAAGATTTTGAGTTATTATCAGCAAACTATTCCACAGATAGCGATTGTCGAAGATGAATACGAAAAACTCACTTCAAGATATATAGATTTATTAATAGATGGAAAAGAAGATGAAGATATCAATAAGGCTATATTGAAAGAGAAGACAAAGATTATTTTGTCGGGTATTGATAATTTTACCAAAGCTACCCAAAAAGATTATGAAGACGCTATTAAGCAAGCAAGAGAAATTATAAAAGAAATTGACGACAAGAATAAATAAAAAACCGAAAAAATGCAAGACGAAATTATAAAGCATACTGAAAAAATTGTAAAAACAGCTAAAGGAAGAAATACTCTTGGCGAAAAAATTAAAGAAATTCTTGTTGAAATTGTGGTTATTGTTTTTGCGGTTACTATTTCTATTTGGTTTCATAGTATGAGCGAAGAACATCATCAAAGAGAAGAGGCAAAAGAATTTTTAACAGATTTGAATCAGGATTTGAATCAGGATATACTGCTTATGGAAACTTATTCAACAAGGCTGAAAAGTTTTAATAGAAATTTAGAAAGAATTAATCAATATAAATCAAATTATGCAGCATTTAAAAAATTAAAAATCAATCCTTTACCGCCATTTATCAATAGGGAAACGTCTACTGGTGAATATGACGGTTTTAAGTCCAGCGGAAAAATAGGCTATATAGAAAATAAAAAATTGAAATCATCAATTCTTAAATACTATCAACAAAACATGCTTAGATTAGCTAATGCCGAAAAATTCTTTGGTAATTTATCTGTTGAAACATCATTAAGAATCACTGATAAAGGCATGGAATCTGTAATTGATAACTCAAACATTACAAGATTAAATATATTAGGAGGAATTTCAACCGAAATTGTACAAGTGTATGACCAACAAATAAAAACAGCTAAAGAAATAATTAAAGAAATAGAAAAAGAAACTAAATAAAAAGACATCCGGCGTTACAAAGTCTTCTTATGAAAAGCTGTGCGAATGTCTCCTGACTTCACCTCACAATCTAAATCAAATATTCTATAAACTAAAAAAGCTTCAGAGAAATCTGAAGCTTTTTTAGTAAAGGAAACAGGACTCGAACCTGTGTCCGCCGTGGCGGATATGAGCCCGATGATTTACAAATTATTATTCTATTGATACTTACTCAAATCTAGATTAAGAATAGTACCTACTCTGCTAAACTCTTCATTAATCTTTGCATTCAAGATTAGTTGTTCATTTTTTATTGGATGATTAAAAATTAACTGATGTGCATGAAGCATCATTCCTTTCAGATCATAATTCTCCAGCCATAATTTATTTTGTTTGTTACAACCATGTGGGCGACTTCCTAAAATGGGATGAAAAATATGTTTGAAATGTTTTCGTAATTGATGCATACGTCCAGTTTCAGGAATCGCTTCTACCAAACAATATCGCGACGTTGGTTGATTGTTAAATTCTAACTCGACTTCGGCATTTTGCAAACGATGAAAGTATGTTATCGCATTTTGTTTAATGTCATCATCATTGGTTAAATCATAATCAATCGTTAGTTCTTCGGGTGACCAACCACGTAAAATTGCTAAATACTTTTTTTCGACTTCGCGTGTGGCAAAACGATCATTCATAATTTTTAAAATCTCTTTATCTAACGCAAATAATAAGATACCAGAAGTTTTTCGGTCTAACCGATGAATAGGATAAACGTGTTGCCCTCCTATTTGATTTCTCAATTCTTGAATAGCATAAACTTTTGCATCGCGCGCATAAAATGATTTGTGAACCAACAATCCACTTGGTTTATTAATTGCTATAATATATTCATCTTGGTAAAGGATTTCTAACATTTCAATGTTCTTTTATACTGTTGATTATGTTACCCTGCTGGCGCGAGCGTCCCGCTCGTGAACACAAAGAGACGTTGAGAAAGATGGTTAAAAAGAAAAAAGCTTCAGATTTCTCTGAAGCTTTTCTAGTAGCGGGAACAGGACTCGAACCTGTGACCTTCGGGTTATGAGCCCGACGAGCTGCCTACTGCTCTATCCCGCGATGTGCGTTTTGTAATCTCAATAAGGCTACCTTAGTAGCGGGAACAGGACTCGAACCTGTGACCTTCGGGTTATGAGCCCGACGAGCTGCCTACTGCTCTATCCCGCGTTGTTTCGGGTGCAAAGATACGCCGAATTTTGATAAATCCAATGAAAACTTTAAAAAATGTTTTATTTCCTGTATTGACTTGATATGACTACCTTTGCAGCATAAATTATAGAAGAAATGTCACATAAAGCAGGTTTTGTAAACATCATAGGGAATCCAAACGTTGGGAAATCAACGTTAATGAACGCCTTTGTTGGAGAAAGGTTATCAATTATTACGTCAAAAGCACAAACAACACGTCATAGGATTCTTGGAATTGTAAACGGGGAAGATTTTCAAATGATTTTGTCGGATACACCTGGTATCATCAAACCGGCCTACGAAATGCAGGAATCGATGATGAACTTTGTGAAGTCTGCTTTTGAAGATGCCGATGTTTTGATATATATGGTAGAGATTGGTGAGCAAGAATTGAAAGACGAAGCTTTTTTTAATAAAATTATCCATTCTAAAATTCCGGTTTTGTTATTATTAAACAAAATTGACAATTCGAATCAAGCTCAGTTGGAAGAACAAGTAGCTTTTTGGACCGCCAAAGTCCCGAATGCTGAAATTTATCCAATATCTGCTTTGCAGAATTTTAATGTTCCCGAAGTTTTTCAAAGGATTATTTCATTATTGCCTGAATCGCCAGCGTATTATCCAAAAGATCAATTGACGGACAAGCCGGAGCGTTTCTTTGTAAACGAAACAATCCGTGAAAAAATATTATTGAACTACAGTAAGGAAATTCCATACGCAGTGGAAATCGTAACCGAAGAATTTTTCGAAGATGAGAATATCATCCGTATTCGTTCTTTGATTATGGTGGAACGTGATACCCAAAAAGGAATCGTTATTGGTCATAAAGGTGCTGCTTTGAAAAAAGTAGGAATGGATGCCCGTGTGGATTTGGAGAAATTCTTCGGGAAGCAAATCCATATTGAATTGTACGTGAAAGTGAATAAAAACTGGAGAAGCAACGCAAATATGTTGAAGCGTTTTGGATATAATCAGTAAAGGAAAGTGATTAGTGAGGAGTAATTAGGGAATAGCTTTTTGACTCAGTATCAGTTTTCAGTGAAATAAAATAAATATAAAATCAGTATTGGAATTTGTTCTAATGCTGATTTTTTTTAGCCCAGATCGAAATGGAAACCCCACAGTGAAAAAAGGTTGTTGTTCCTGTGGTTGCTGAGCGACTGAAAGAAGCTCGTGCAAGCGCATTGGAACAACTCCTTTTTTGAACGAGGAGTTGCAATGGAGAGCTGGATTAGCTGCTAATTATTCGGATTCTATGATTTCTAGAAATATTTTTTCAATATCGTCCATTTGTTTTTCTCCGTTGCTTCGGATTTGCTTGGCGATGACGTAGAGTAGGAACCAAGCGAAAACCATGAGGGACATTACGATGAAATCAGCTGTTGTGGATGCTTTTAGAATGTAATGAGAGTAGGCGATACCGCAAAAGATGATAAATGTTCCCGCTATCATGAAATGTAAAAACATGAAGAATGTCCATAAGTCGGGATCGGGTCCAAACAATCCCCTAATGTGGGTTTGATTATCGCCTTTGGATTCCATTTCGAGATGCAAATGGGGTGACCAATAGGCTTTTTTGATGCCTTTGATGTTAATCCAAATGTGGTATTCTTTTATTTTTAAAATGAAATCCGGAGAATTCGTAGTGGTGAAATGGATGAATTTTTGACGCAGGGAATCGATGTCCTGATTGACTTCT
>NZ_DASTTN010000363.1:0-3892 GCF_035760125.1 Flavobacterium sp. | reverse complement strand
GAAAACAGAATCCTTTAATTCGTTTTCATTGGCGGCAAATCAAATGCTTTTGAATCGTGTTCGAAATTATTGCGGTGACCTCCATCGCAAAAAGGTTTGTTAGCCGATAATCCACAACGACAAAGACCTAAGGCAGATCTTCCTTGCAGTCCATAAACTGTTCCTTCTTGGTCCATAATTTCAAAATCACCTTCTATTTTTATAGATCCGTTTTTATTAATGATTAATTTCGTCTTGCTCATAAGTTTGTTTCGTTTTTTTCGAGGGCAAAGGTTGCAAAATATATTCTGATTTATTACTCAAAGCCTTAATTTACATTAATTCTATTTTATACAAATTCAAATCAATCCAGCGGAAAAATCTTAGCTTGATAATTATTTGACCAAAAGATAAAATGTAAAAATGGTATCTGATTTTGAATAAAAAGCATAATATCTCTAAGACATTATGTAGTAGATTTTAGGAATCATTTCTATCCAAATTATCAAACAAATTATATTAAAAAATACTCCACACTAATAGCACTTGCCCTTCTTTTTAGTTTAACTTCTTTAACTAAAAATACTAATCCATCCGAAGATGACTGGTTAGATTTACTGGACAATAACCTAAGCAAATGGGATATGTATCTAAGTTACAAACACCAGAACGGGTATTCCGGCAAAATTCCAACTGATGCTAACGGGACAGATATCCCTCCTATTGGTTACAATAAAAATGTAAACAATATGTTTACGGTGATTCAGGAAAATAACGAACCTGTACTTAAAGTTACTGGGGAATACTATGGCTGCGTTTTTACCAAAGAAAATTTTAAAAACTACCGCTTGAAGCTAAAAGTCAAATTTGGAACCAAAAAATGGGAGCCCAGAACCGATAAACTCATGGATGCGGGTGTGCTCTATCATTCGCAGGGGAAAGCGGGTGTTGATTACTGGCGCGCTTGGATGTTATCGCAAGAATTTCAAATAATGGAAGGCCATTTTGGTGATTACTGGAACATTGCTAATGCAGCAATTGATATTAAGGCCTATCTTCCGGAAGGAGGAATGAATGCCGTGGCAGATGAAAGCCAACAATTTATTCCTTTTGGGACCCATACCGAAAATACTGGGTTTTGCATGCGAAAAATGAGAGCCGAAACACCTGATAACGGTTGGACAGAAATAGAGTTGGTTTGTTTTGAAGGCAAAAGTCTTCACATCATCAATGGCAAAGTGGTAATGGTTTTGCAGAATTCTCGTTTTTTTGATGGTGAAAAATTTCAGCCTTTAAACGAAGGAAAAATACAATTGCAAAGTGAGGCTGGCGAAGTTTACTATAAAAACATCAAAATAAAACCAATAAGCAAAATGCCTACTGAGTTTGAAAAATTATTTTAAGTATACATAATTCATATATGCATAAAAAACGGAAAAGCCTTTTAAAAAGTCATTTCCGTTTTCATACTGATTTAACACGAGAAATTAATTATCTGATGTAAACTGAGATAGCGTTGCCATTCTTTAGCTTTAATTCAGTAAGTGTAAGATTAACAATGTCATAAGTTGTGGTTGTACCATTTATAACAGTAGTTACTTTACTATCTCCTTTGGAATATGTCCCTGACACAGTTGTTAGGACACATGGGCTAACAGTAGAATCATAATCTCCTGAAATTAATGTATTATTAATCTTTAGATCAATAAAGTCATGGTTACATCCACTTACATTTTGTGGTGGGTCAACCAATGTTTCTGCTCCATTAACATTGGTACCAACTTTGACAATACTCCATTTTCCTTCTAAGGGAGCTAATGTGTCTCCTTCGTTTTCATCGCTAGAATTACAAGACGTTGCAAATAATCCGATACTTAATGCTAATACAAATAATATGTTTTTAGTTTTCATACTTTATTTATTTAAAATTAATAATGGCTAAATTAACTTTAGAGTATCTGAAAACTGTTACATAATTACTGACATGATTTACATTATTATGAATTCGGATTACAAAACCCTACTGGGTTATGTAGGATCAGATTCGTTACTATTTTTTTTCTGATTCATTTTTGCAACTAATGCTTTCAATCGTAATGCTTTTTCTTTTTTTTCTTCTTGAAGTTTAGCCCTTTTTCGATTTAGCAATTTGGTATGCAAAGCCTTATTTTTAGTGTTTTTTTCGGGTCCTTTTGCCATAATTTGGAATTTTGTTACAAACAAAAAAAGAGATTTTAAAAACGCAGATTTCCTTTTGTGTTGAGCAGATTTTTTTATTCTTTTCAATATAAGTAATACTTCTGGCTATCAAGAGTGTGATATAAAGGATGTAAACGGCATAACTCACAAATAATTAAATATTTAACACCTATAGAACAGTAGAGAAAATAATTCTAATTAATAAATCATTTATATGAACCAGCTCCTAAAGTTAATCCCAATGCCATATAATTGTATTTAGAAATATTTCCGTAAAATTTAAATCCAAATTCACCTAAGAAATTTCTTTTTTGCCCCTTATGATCGCTAATACTTTTCATTGATAAAAAATTAAAATTAATTTCAAAAGGAATTCCAAATTCGGTTTTGGAATTAATACCAATTTTAGATCCAGCAGCTATTCTACCATAACCTGTTTGTGCAAGATATTCATCAAATCCATATATGGATATTCCTAAACTTGCACTTAATGAGCTATGTTCAAAAGTATGTACCTTACCATATAATAATGAAAATTCTAGAATATCTCTAAACTTATAATAATTTTCGTCTACTGTTGATGAAATGTCTTTTTTGAAATCAGAACCTTTTTTTTCACTTACCATAACGGAACGGAAAGTATATATATTTTCATTAGATTGATAATTAGCACCTGCTCCAAAAGTAAAGCCAGTTATACTACAAAAACTAGCTCCTGCAAAAATTTCAAGATAAAAGAGTTTATTTGACTTTGGAGTTAAATCAGCTTCTTGAGAAATTGCAGAATTACCAAAAAGAATAAATAAAAAAAATAACTTTTTCACAAATAGTTGATTTTAAAATAAATATACAAAAAATAATCATACAAATGTTTTTAAAAACTGATAGCAAAAGTCTTATATTTATAACGAAGCTTGGCAGGCTTTCTTTTCAATGTACAGCAAGAAACTAACAAAATGAATTGACGAAGTAAAAAGCTCCAAATAAAATTCTATTGCTTATTTTTGCACTCAATAAAATTGAGTTATGATACAGAATCCAAAAAGATATACCATTACGGCGGCATTGCCTTACACGAACGGACCTATACATATTGGGCATTTGGCGGGGGTTTACGTGCCTTCAGATATTTATTCCCGTTATTTGCGTTTGCAGGGCAGAGACGTTTTGTTTGTTTGCGGAAGCGATGAACACGGCGTTGCCATTTCGATGAAAGCCAAGAAAGAAGGCATTACGCCACAGGAAGTAATCGACAAATATGATGGAATTATTAGAAAATCATTCTCAGATTTCGGTATTTCATTTGACAATTACTCTAGAACTTCGGCGAAAATTCATCACGATACCGCTTCGGAATTTTTCAAGAAATTGTATGACAAAGGTGATTTTATTGAAGAAATAACAGAACAATTGTATGATGCCAAAGCCAATCAATTTTTGGCGGATCGTTTTGTGGTTGGAACTTGCCCGAAATGCGGGAATGAAGAAGCTTATGGTGACCAATGCGAAAAATGTGGTTCTACGCTAAATGCAACTGATTTAATCAACCCAAAATCGACCATTACGGGAGAAACTCCTGTTTTGAAATCAACGAAACACTGGTTTTTGCCTTTGGATCGTTATTCAGATTTCTTGAATGAATGGATACTGGTTGGACACAAAAATGACTGGAAACCGAATGTTTACGGACAAGTAAAATCTTGGATTGACGGTG
>NZ_DASTTN010000362.1:0-13013 GCF_035760125.1 Flavobacterium sp. | reverse complement strand
ATAATTGGAATCACAATATTGAGCAAAATTGGGTTCAAACTCTTGGACTTCTTTTCCTAAAATATACCAACCGTTATCTAGAACCGATTTCAATTTCTCTTGAAAAGCGGCTTCATAAGGTTCGTTTATTTTTTTTAAGTCTAAAAATTTTATCATCTTGTTATATTTTCAAGTCTAGAAAAATTGATGGTTGCTACTTCATAAAAATCGTGCACAATTGTGCTTGCACCAAAACTTTCTTTCCAATACGACAAACCATCATTCAATATTTTTCCTTGATTTTCATTGGATACTCCAAAATCAAAATATCGTTTATTAACAAATACCTTTTTAATTAAATGATTATATAAAAAATCCAAACTTCCTAAGTTTTGCTGCTTTTCAAATTTTGAAATATATTGGCAATGAGCCACATTCTCGGATTCAAAAATAGTTGTTCCAGCTACAATTTCATCATTATAATAAACATTAAATTGTCTTATATAATTCTCGAAATGGCTTTTTAAAAATTGCATTTCAGCTATAGAGTGAACAGGTTCTGCATCGTGTTTTAATTCTAGATTGGGTATTAAAATCTGATTCCAAAAAGACTCAAAATTATTTTCCTCTTTTATAATTAATTCATTCTTTATTCCTTTTTGAATGCCTCGTTGTCTAATTTTAGAAAATTGAAAAGGTCTAGACAAATCAATCACTGCAAGTGTATCTCTTCGAATCAATTGTGCATCGATCAAAAACAGAGCATAATTTAGTTCTTCGGCTGGCTTGTCATGATAAATAGAAGGAAGTGTTTTGAGTTGGATTTTTACAAAATCATTTTCATTTAAATAAAATAAAACGGCTTTGAAAACTAGAATTACCGAGGCTAATTTTAAATCCTCTCCATAAATCAAACCTCCGTATGTCAAACCTTGATGGGAATAAAGGACATCCCCTACAATATTGGCCGGTAAAACGGAAACTAACTTTTCGTTTCTATAAACCATCAAAGAATAATCCTCGAATCGGTCTTTGTGGTAGTCCATAAAATCACGATGAAACAGAAAAGTAGCGTTCTTGGCTTCGCTTATAAAAGCATTCCAATTCGCATAATCACTTTCTTGATATCGTTTTACGGTGTAGTCCTTCACAATTGAGTATTAAAGAGTGGAAAAGTACACAATTAGGGCAATATTCTAAATATGAATGGTGAAAAATCTTTCCTTCATTTGGGAGTCACCCTTTTCAATATCAATCTCAATCATCATTTTTAGCACTTTTTTTCCGGTATTCCCGCGAAAGGGATTACTTCACTATACATTTATTTTCATAGGAGTTCAGTGAATTTCATTTGAAGCTAGCTACCAAAGTAGCGCGTATAGCCCGACCACATTAATGAAAGTGGCCGAATAATCGCAAAGAAAAGTAGGCCACTTTTCTTAATGTGGTCTAGCCAAAATGCTCTTTATTTTTTATGTTCTATTGGAGAAAGATGCCACTTGTATTTTACGGCCATTAGGCGAACAGCGATGATGACCAATGAGGTAATGAGATATAAAATATCATCCTCAAGATTCATTTTTCGGAGAATAAAAAATACAATTCCCCCTAAAATGCAAATTGTAGCATAGATTTCTCTACGAAAAATCACGGGAATTTCTGTGCATAAAATATCTCGAGTTACACCACCAAAACAAGCTGTCATTGTTCCTAGCGCGATACAAATAGTAGGATGAAGGTGGTAATCAATTCCTTTTTGGATTCCGATTAAGGTAAAAACACCTAATCCAATGGTATCAAATAATGCTAATGAGGTGCGGAGTTTGTCTAATCTTTTTCGAAATAATATTGTTAAACCAAAGCCTAGTATAATTACATAAACATAGGTCAGATCTTGCATCCAGCCTACCGGAGTGCGGCCTATCATAACATCACGCAAGGTTCCGCCTCCAACTGCGGTCACAAATGCAATGATAAAAACGCCGAACGGATCCAGTTTTTTGCTCATCGCGGTTAATGCCCCAGACATTGCAAATGCCATGGTTCCGATGATATCGAGTAGGTGAAACATTTTTGAAGTTTAGATTTTAGAATGCAGATTCTGCTTAAAATTTCAAAATTAAATAAAAAAGGACTTACTATTGATTATTTTAAGAATTTAAAAAATGGTAGTACCTTAGCACTTTCGTAACTTATCCTTTTTCAGCTTTGAAACAAATCACTTCCATCCAAAATCCTTTTATTAAATCCTTGGTGTTATTACAGGAAAAAGCAAAAGCCCGCAAACAATCGGGAACATTTCTGATTGAAGGAAAACGAGAAATTTCGCTGGCCTTAAAAGGAGGATATGAAATAGAAACGATTTTGTTTTTACCAGAAGTTTGTTCGGAAACGGAAACTCGTAAATTATCGAATAAGGCTGAATTGATTGAAATCAACAAAGATGTTTATCAAAAACTGGCATATCGCGATACCACTGAAGGAATTTTGGCTATCGCCAAAGCCAAATCAATGCAGTTATCAGATTTACAACTATCCGAAAACCCATTGATTATTATTGCCGAAGCTCCAGAAAAACCTGGAAACATAGGCGCTTTATTACGTACAGCCGATGCGGCAAATCTTGACGCTGTGATTATTGCCAACCCAAAAAGCGATTTATACAATCCAAATGTGGTTCGGTCAAGCGTAGGCTGCTTGTTCACCAATCAGATTGCAACAGGAACTACTACTGAGATCATTGCGTTTCTGAAAGAAAGAAACATCAATTTTTATTGTGCCACTCTGCAAAACTCCACTTCCTATCATACCCAAGATTACACTTCGCCAACAGCTTTGGTTGTTGGAACAGAGGCCACGGGGCTGACTCAGGAATGGCGTGATGCAGCCACCCAAAATATTATTATCCCGATGCAGGGTGAAATTGACAGTATGAATGTTTCGGTTGCCGCAGCAATTTTAATATTTGAAGCCAAAAGACAAAGGGGCTTTTAGATTTTAGAATTAAAAAACATTCCTTCCCTAATAATTTATACACATAATATTCAAACAGTTGAAATGAAATAAAAAAAATCATTTCATTTAATTTAATTGATATATCAATTATATTTGTATCAATATTTTAAATAAAAATAATGGAAAAGCTAAACGACATAATTTTTTATTCAATTGAAAAATCAATAAAAACATATCGGCAATTCGCCCAAAAAAACATATCTAAAGCAGGCATTGAAATAACCATTGATCAATGGCTTATTTTAAAAACTATTGAAGAAGACAATTCAATATCACAGAAAGAGATTGCTTTTAAAACATTTAAAGATGTTGCTTCCATCACTAGAATCATTGAATTATTAGTACAGAAAGGGTATTTATCAAGAAATTTAAAGTCACAAGACAGGAGAAGATTTGATTTGACTTTAACAAAAGAAGGAAATGCTATTATTGAAAAAATGCAGCCTTATATCCAAATTAACAGAACTCAAGCATTAAAAAACATAACCGATGAGGAAATGATGAATCTTCAATTGACTCTTTTAAAAATAATTTCAAACATCAATTAAATCTCAAAAAATGAACAAAAAAAACATCCTAATTATTATTTACTTTCTGCTAATGATTCCGTTAAAATCAATGGCACAGTCTGCAGTAAATCAAACAACCAACCCTGATCCTGTAACAAAAATAGAACAGCAGCAAGTTATTGATTCAATCAGTTTATTATTGAACAAAAGCTATATCTTTCCAGAGGTTGCAAAAAAAATGGGAGACTATATCTTATCGAATTTTAAAAACGGATCTTATACCACTATTACAAACCCTACATTATTTTCTGAAAAATTAACTGCAGATCTTCAATCTATAAGTAAGGATAAACACATACAGGTTAGATTTAATCCTGCCTTTATTAAAGAACTCAGAGAGTCAAATAAAAATCCAAGTCATGAAGAATTGCCCGTATCTCTTCTTGAAAAATGGAAAATAAACAACTATGGATTTAAGGAAGTTAAAATACTTGATGGTAATATAGGGTATCTCGATTTGAGAAGCTTTGGAGACACTTCCTTTGGAGGTGAAACTGCTGTTGCTGCAATGAATTTTCTTTCTAACGCCAATGCTTTAATCATTGATTTAAGGAAAAATGGAGGCGGTTCATCAGAAATGATTCAGCTGATTATCAGTTACCTTTTTGACTCTGAACCTGTTCATTTAAATAATTTCTATTACAGGCCAACTGATTCAAATACACAAACATGGACTTTGCCTTATGTAAGCGGTAAACGCATGCCAAATGTAGATGTTTATGTATTAACGAGTAAACGTACTTTTTCGGCTGCTGAAGAATTTAGCTATGATCTAAAAAACTTGCATCGTGCCACAATTATCGGTGAGGTTACTGGAGGCGGTGCTAATCCCGGCGGAGACGAAATAGCAACAGACCGCTTCACAATCTTCGTACCATTTGGAAGAGCAATTAACCCAATAACTAAAACAAACTGGGAAGGAACTGGCGTACAGCCTGATATAGAAGTTCCAGCAGATGATGCGCTATTTACTGCACAAATAAAAGCTTTAGAAAAATTGGCAGCAAAAGAGTCTAAAAATTCAAATAAAAAATATTCTTGGCTACTAACTTCATTAAAAGCAAAACAATATCCTTTGGTATTAAAAACAAAAGAATCCGAAAATTATATTGGTAAATTTGGGCCTAGAATAATAATTTATGAAAACGGAAATTTATATTATCAGCCAGATGCTATTCGTAAATTTAAGATGCTGCCTCTTGAAAAAGATATTTTTGATTTAGAGGATAATATGATACGAGTAGAATTTAAAAAAGTAAATAATAAGATATCAGGCATCACAGTTGTTAATGTAAACGGAACTACAGAAAGCTTCAATAAAGATTAAAAGTTAATCCGTATTTGAATTTAAAGAGAAAAACATAGATTAAAGAATCATAATTATAGTTTTAATTTTTAAATTTCAGATTTTAAACCAAAACAAATTAACATCGAATAGCATGAAAAAACTTAGTGTTTCCCTTTTAGCCCTTCTTGCATTTAGCATCCATTCTTTTGCCCAAATTACAGAACAAGAAGTCGACAATGTAGTTAATCGAACTTTAACAGCTTTTAATGTTCCCGGAATTGCTGTAGCAATTGTAAAAGATGGAAAAGTGATATTGGCAAAAGGTTATGGAGTAAAATCTATTCTAACCAATGAAAAGGTCGATGCAAATTCACTTTTTGGAATTGCTTCCAACAGCAAA
The DNA here is from genome assembly GCF_035760125.1 of Flavobacterium sp. Taxonomy (GTDB): domain Bacteria; phylum Bacteroidota; class Bacteroidia; order Flavobacteriales; family Flavobacteriaceae; genus Flavobacterium. Next base: position 7,762 of record NZ_DASTTN010000362.1, on the reverse strand, counting down.
GCTTTTACAAGTGCTGCTTTGGCAATGTTAATAGACGAAGGCAAGCTAAAATGGGATGACAAAGTCATTACTTATTTGCCAAATTTCAAAATGTACAATGATTATGTAACCAATGAATTTACGATTCGGGATTTATTGACCCACCGAAGCGGATTGGGACTTGGTGCAGGTGATTTAATGATTTGGCCTGACGGAAGCAATTTTACGGCACAGGATATTACTCAAAATTTACAGTATTTAAAACCGGTTTCGGCTTTTAGAACGCAATACGATTATGACAATTTATTATACATTGTTGCTGGTGAAGTTGTTCATAAGGTAAGCGGTATGAGTTGGTGTGATTTTATCGAAAGTCGAATAATGAAACCATTGGAAATGAATAACAGTGCAGCTTCGTTTGTTCGTTTGAAAGATACGAGTAATGTAATAGCACCCCATGTACCAATTAACGGAAAACTAAAAGTAATTTCTAGATATAAAAATCAACTATTTGACGCCGCTGCTGGCATCTACTCTAGTGTAAACGATTTGAGCAAATGGGTAATCATGCAATTGAATAATGGAAAATACGGTTCTGAAAGCAAACAATTATTCTCTGAAAAAGAGCATAACGAAATGTGGACTCCGCAAACTATAATTCATGCAGTAACAAAACCGCCTTACAACACTCATTTTAGTTCTTATGGATTGGGTTGGTTTTTGAGTGATGTAAAAGGATACAAGCAAGTAACTCACACTGGAGGTTTAGAAGGAATCGTGACTCAGGTGACTTTACTTCCTGAACTGAATTTAGGAATTATAGTATTGACCAACCAGCAATCGGGTGCCGCTTTTAATGCGATAACCAACACCATAAAGGACAGTTATCTTGGCATCAAATCGGATGATTATGTTACTGTTTATAGCAATCGCGTTAAAGCCACCGAAGAATCGGCTGATAAAGTAACCGACGAAGTTTGGGCTTTGGTTGCCAAAAACAAAAAAGAAAATATCAAAATTGACTTCAATAATTACGTTGGTACATACAAAGATAATTGGTTAGGCGAAATTGTGATTAGTGAAAAGAAAGGGAAATTATTTTTTGCTTCTAAACGTTCTCCACAACTTTCGGGAGAATTATTTCTTTACAAAGACAAAAACTTAGTGGTAAAATGGAACAATGCTTATTTCCATGCAGATGCCCATTTGTTTTTTGAATTTGATGTCGCCGGAAAAGCAATTGCCTTCAAAATGAAACCCATTTCTGAGCTGACCGATTTTAGTTATGATTTCCAGGATTTGGATTTTAAGAGAGAAATGTAGATTACAGATTTTAAAATAGAAACAATTAGAAACAAATTAAATCGAATAGTATGAAAAAATTCAGCATTTCTCTTTTAGTTCTTCTTGCATTTAACATCCATTCTTTTGCTCAAATTACAGAACAAGAAGTGGACAATTTAGTTAATCGAACTTTAACCACTTTTAATGTTCCCGGAATTGCAGTAGCAATAGTAAAAGACGGAAAAGTGTTACTGGCAAAAGGTTACGGAGTAAAATCAATTTTAACCAATGAAAAAGTAGATGCAAACACTCTTTATGGGATTGCTTCCAACAGCAAGGCTTTTACATCTGCTGCTTTGGCAATCTTAATAGACGAAGGTAAACTAAAATGGGATGATAAAGTCATTACTTATCTGCCGGATTTCAAAATGTACAATGATTATGTAACCAATGAATTTACGATTCGAGATCTGTTGACTCACAGAAGTGGATTGGGACTTGGCGCAGGAGATTTGATGTTTTGGCCTGGTGGAAGCGATTTTACAGTATACGATGTTATACACAATTTACAGTATTTAAAACCCGTTTCAGGTTTTAGAACAAAATATGATTATGATAATTTATTATACATGGTTGCTGGAGAAGTCGTTCATAAAGTAAGTGGCATAAGTTGGTGCGATTTTGTCGAAAACCGAATTATGAAACCATTGGAGATGAAAAACAGTGCAGCTTCGTTTGTTCGATTAAAAGACACCAGTAACATTATTGTTCCCCACGTACCTATTAATGGAAAATTGAAAGTGATTTCGAGAGACAAAAGTCAAACAATGGATGCCGCCGGCGGTATTTACTCAAATGTAAACGATATGAGCAAATGGATGATAATGCAATTAAATAATGGAAAATATGGAACAGAAAACGAACAATTATTCTCAGAGAAAGAACACAATGAGATGTGGACTCCACAAACTATTATGCCTGTAACCACAAAACCACCATACAATGTCCATTTTAGATCTTATGGATTGGGATGGTATTTAACTGATGAAAAAGGATACAAACAAGTGAGGCACTCGGGAGCTTTAGAAGGAATCTATACTCTGGTTACTCTTCTTCCTGAACTTAATTTAGGAATTGTAGTATTGACCAATCAGCAATCGGGAGATGCTTTTTATGCGATATCCAACACTATAAAAGACAGTTATCTGGGAATCAAATCTGAAGATTATGTTACGCTTTACAGGAAATGGGAAAAAGAGGATGAGGAATCGGGAGATAAGGCCACTGACGAAGTTTGGGCATTGGTTGCCAAAAACAAAAAAGAGAATTCCAAAATTGACTTCAATAATTACGTTGGTACATACAAAGATATATGGTTTGGTGAAATTATAATTAGCGAAAAGAAAGGGAAACTCATTTTTGCTTCCAAGCGTTCCCCAAAACTTGCAGGAGAGTTATTTCTTTACAAAGATAAAAACTTGGTTGTAAAATGGAACAATGCTTTTTTCCATGCCGATGCCCATTTGTTTTTTGAATTTGATGCAGCTGGTAAGGCAATTGCAATCAAAATGAAATCCATTTCTGAATTAACCGACTTTAGTTATGATTTTCAGGATTTGGACTTAAAAAAAGTATTCTAGGTTTCAGATAACAGAATTTTGTTTGTAGCGTTTGCATATTAGTTTTTTTTTCAATTGCTACAATTAAATATATTTATTTTGTATGTCCCTGATATAAGTTAACCACAAAAGTCAATTTATATCAGGGACATACATTTTTTTTCCTTTCAAAAATCTAAAATCACCTTTTTGAATTCTGCCATTTAAATTCCAAAATCCCTTTCTTCCCCTTGCACATCTCCTAAAAAAATCTTATTTTTAGGAATTGAACCATGCCGTTATGATAGAAATCGATATAGAAAAAGAAAACAAAGCAATTGCTCAAGAATATAAAGAGTTACTACGTATCAGTTACCAAACCCTGACCGCAGAGGATAAAAAACTGATACGCAAGGCGTTTGACGTGGCTGTTGATGCGCATAAAGACCAACGCCGCAAATCAGGAGAGGCATATATCTTCCATCCTATTGCGGTCGCTAAAATTGTAGCTTCCGATATTGGTTTGGGAGCAACTTCCATTGCTGCAGCCTTAATGCATGACGTTGTCGAAGACACACCAATCACCGTCAAAGACATTGAAAAAATGTTTAATCACAAAATCGCACAACTGGTTGAAGGATTAACCAAAATATCATTGGTACAAAAAGATCTAAACGTATCGATGCAAGCAGAGAATTTCCGCAAAATGCTACTGACACTTAATGACGACGTTCGGGTAATCCTCATAAAAATAGCCGATAGATTGCATAATATGCTAACTATGGACTCCATGGAAGACTACAAACAAGTCAAACTGGCATCTGAAACCTTATACATTTATGCTCCATTAGCGCATAGATTAGGCCTTTATAAAATCAAAAACAAACTGGAAGATTTAGGTTTAAAATATACTGAACCTGAAAGATACAACTCCATTGTCAGCAAAATAAGAGAAACAAAGGAAGAACAAGATTTATATATCAAAGACATTTCTGAAGTACTCCAAAAAGCATTGGACGAAGAAAATATAGACTACATCATCAAAGGTCGACCAAAATCCATTTATTCGATCAACAGAAAAATGTTGGCGCAAAATGTGACTTTTGACGAAGTCTACGACAAATTTGCCTTGCGTATTGTCTATAAATCAAATCCACATGATGAAAAATTCCTGGCTTGGAAAATTTACTCCATCGTAACGGATCATTACAGACCCAGCCCAAGTCGTTTGCGTGACTGGATTTCTTCGCCAAAATCAACTGGTTACGAAGCACTACACATTACCGTAATGGGACCAAAAGGCCGTTGGGTAGAAGTACAGGTACGAAGCGAGCGTATGGACGAAATTGCCGAAAAAGGATATGCTGCACATTACAAATACAAAAACGGAGCCACCGAAGAAAACGGTCTCGACGTTTGGTTAAACCTTTTGAAAGAAGCCCTTGAAAATTCAGAGACAAGTGCAGTCGATTTTGTGGAAGATTTCAAAATGAATCTGTATTCCAAAGAGATTTACATTTTTACACCAAAAGGAGAAATCAAATCCCTGCCAAAAGGCGCCACATCGCTTGATTTTGCTTTTAGCATCCACTCCGAAATTGGAATAAAAACAAGAGGAACAAGAGTCAACGGAAAATTAGTTCCTTTAAATTACGAATTAAAAAGTGGGGATCAGGTAGAAATCATCACCTCTCCTAACCAAAAACCGACCATCAACTGGCTGGATTACGTAACTACTTCAAGGGCAAAAAACAAAATTAGAAATGTCCTCAACGAGAACACTAAGAAAATTGCCGAAGACGGAAAAGAACTCCTTACCCGTAAATTAAAACACTTAAAAGTCAGTTTAAACGAGCAAACTATCAACGAGTTAGTTAACTTTTTCAGACTAAAAACAAGTTTAGATTTATTTTACAGAGTAGGTGTAGGTTCTATTGATAACCAACAATTAAAAGATTATGCTGCCCAAAAAAGCAACACTTTAATCAACTTTTTCAAAAACAAAATCAAGCGTTCACACAGCACTGCCGACGAAGACATTCACAAACAAGTCATCAGCAGCAATTACGACATGCTTGTTTTTGGAAAAACACATGACAAACTCGATTACAAATTATCCAGCTGTTGCAATCCCATACCTGGCGACGAAGTTTTTGGCTTTGTAACCATAAATGACGGAATCAAAATTCATAAAAAAGACTGTCCAAATGCCATTTCACTACAGTCCAATTATGCTTACCGAATCATGCAGGCCAAATGGATTGATTCCACCCAACAAGACTTCAAAGCCACCATCAACATCATGGGAATGGACACTTTGGGACTTACAAATGAATTGACAAAAGTGATTTCCAATAATATGAATGTCAACATTCAAAGCATTTCTCTTAACGGTGAAGCCGGTATTTTCAAGGGTCAAGTTTCTGTAATTGTACCCAACATCACCATTTTGAAAAAATTAATGGACAACATCAAAAAAATCGACGGAATCGACAAAGTAACCCGAGTGTATAAAAACTAACAAAAAGCATCCGATACAAAAACAAACTTTAAAAGTCAAAATTGTGATAATCGCAACCAAAAGACAAAAATAAATAGTTACAAAAATCATTTGGGCGTGCCACCATTAAGAAAAGAGGCCAACTTAACTAACCGTCGATTCGACCTCTTTCCCTAATGCTGTCGGGCTGTCCGCGCTACTTTGGTAGCTTGCTCCTATCCCTCACGCACTAAACCAGATAATCTTGTTTTCCATAAAAACATTATCTCTTATCCGTCATTAAAGCCTAAAAAATAAAATACTAGATTTAGAATTAAAACTTTAAATTTTTATACTTTTAAAATAATAATTTATCTTTGCAAGATATGACACTCATTTCCACAGATAACAACAAAAATCAAGAGATTGTAAAAAATGTTTTTACAATGTATCTCGAAAACAAAGGACACCGCAAAACACCAGAACGGTATGCTATCCTTCAAGAAATATACGACAGTGAGGAACATTTTGATATAGAAAACCTATACCTCAAAATGAAAAACAAAAACTACCGTGTCAGTAGAGCCACCCTTTACAATACAATCGAATTATTACTGGACTGCGCCTTGGTTCGCAAACATCAGTTTGGACAAAATCAAGCACACTACGAAAAGTCCTATTTCGACAAACAGCACGATCATATCATTATGACCGATACAGGTGAAGTAATTGAATTTTGTGACCCACGAATTCAAACCATCAAAAAAACTATCGAAGAGATTTTTGATATCGAAATCACCAATCATTCCTTATACTTATACGGAAACAAGAAAAAAACAAACGCAGAAAATACAATAGAAAATTAACTACAAATAAAACATAGAATGACTGTAGATTTATTATTAGGATTACAATGGGGAGATGAAGGAAAAGGAAAAATTGTTGACGTTCTTACATCAAATTATGATATAATTGCTCGTTTTCAAGGAGGTCCAAACGCAGGACACACTTTAGAATTTGATGGAATAAAACACGTTCTTAGAACTATTCCTTCTGGAATTTTTCATAAAACTGCCATAAACATTATCGGAAACGGAGTGGTAATTGACCCAGTAGTTTTTCAAAAAGAAATTGAAGGTCTTGAAAAATTTAATTTAGACATAAAAAGTAAATTAATCATTTCTAGAAAAGCACATTTAATCTTACCAACACACCGCTTACTTGATGCAGCTTCTGAAGCTTCAAAAGGAAAAGCAAAAATTGGCTCTACACTTAAAGGTATTGGACCAACTTATATGGACAAAACCGGAAGAAACGGATTGCGTGTTGGAGATACCGAATTAGAAGATTTCAAAGAACGTTACAGACATTTAGCTGACAAACACGAAGAAATGATTAAATTCTACGATGTTAACATTCAGTACAATTTGGCTGAAATGGAAAAAGAATTCTTCGAATCTATCGAAGTTTTAAAAACATTAGATTTTATAGATAGTGAAGAATACTTAAACCAAGCTCAAAGAGCAGGGAAATCAATTCTTTGCGAAGGTGCACAAGGTTCATTGTTAGACGTTGATTTTGGAACTTATCCATTTGTAACTTCTTCTAACACTACTGCTGCCGGTGCTTGTACTGGTTTGGGAATTGCTCCCAACAGAATCAAAGAGGTTTACGGAATTTTTAAAGCTTACGTAACTCGTGTTGGTAGCGGACCTTTCCCTACTGAACTTTTTGACGAAGATGGAGCGACAATGGCCAAAGTTGGAAACGAATTTGGTTCGGTTACAGGAAGACAAAGACGTTGTGGATGGTTGGATTTAGTAGCATTAAAATATGCTGTTCAAATCAACGGAGTAACACAATTAATGATGATGAAAGGTGATGTTCTTTCTGGTTTTGAAACGTTGAAAGTTTGTACTGAATACAACTATAAAGGAAAAAACATTTCACATTTCCCTTATAATATCGAACCAGAAAATGTAACTCCGGTATTCAAAGAATTCAAAGGATGGCACCAAGATTTAACTGGCATGACTACTTATGATCAATTGCCTATTGAATTAAAAGAGTACATCGAATTTATAGAAAAAGAGGTAGAAGTTCCAATAAAAATTGTTTCTGTCGGACCAGATAGAAAACAAACAATTCTTAAATAATAAACTAACGCTCTGACAATTAATCAGAGCGTTTTTTTTTAACATTAATTAGCTAATAATATGTCAAATCCTAAATACAAAATACAAAAAACAGAATTACTGTCCGACAATTGGTACATTCTGAATAAAGTAACCGTGGACTATCAAAAGAAAGATGGCACATGGGACACACAAGTACGAGAAGTATATGATAGAGGTAATGGAGCGGCTATTTTATTATATAATCAATCTAAAGGAACCGTTATTTTAACCCGACAATTTAGACT
>NZ_DASTTN010000361.1:0-3543 GCF_035760125.1 Flavobacterium sp. | reverse complement strand
GGTCTCAAGTTCTGTCCAAAATACTGTATAGAATAAAGATCGTCATATCCTAACATTATTTTCCCAGATTTTGTTCCAGAAACTTTTCCTAATGATTCAGATAAAGCAACATTACCATTCTTCACTTCTTTTGCGACAGCTGTAACATTTCCATTTTGTACAAAGGATTTTCTTAATTCAAAAGGATTGCCTACTGCACTTTTTACCTTATTTTTTTCGCCTGAAAGATAAAAATAGCCCCAATCTATACGAACATCATCTCCTTTTTTTGCCAAAATATCTTGTGAAATACTACCCGTTTTGACAAAGGCAAGATTTCCTTTCTCAAAACTTTCGCTTCTACTTGGTTGAGATGCTTCATCTAATGCCCAACTTGGCGCTGCTTCGAAGTAAATTGAAACGTCATGATCTTTTGAATCATTCGATTTTACTGAATAACCTATATAATTTACAGGGCGAGAAACTAAATACAAATTATCCATTAATAGAGGCGCCATAAATGTTAGCTCTAAATTTACCTCACCACAAGTAAATGCGTAACGTGTTTGTGTTGCCTGCACGTCAACTGATTTTTGAATAGCCGTTTTTTCTAAATGTCTTTCCACTGGCATTTCTATACAGATTCCGAAATCAAGCAACCCACCGCCAATTCTGTTTTTACAATGAGCGGATATTATATTCTTCCCTTTTTTCATTGTTTTTACAACATTTTGCGGAATTTGTATAACTGCATTTTTACCAACATCATTACCTGTGTTCACAATTTCCATACCATTAATATAAATTTCGGTATCATCATCGTGAGAATATTTTAAGTATACTTTCTTATTCGTATAATCCTTTGTTAATATGATTTCTCTGCGCACCCAGATATCTTCTGTTTCCCAAAGTGTTTTTATATTATTTTCTCCTTTTGTTCCGAAAGCACCTTTGCCCTGTTTCCAATTTTTAGAATCAAAAGAAGGTGATTGCCAGTTTGATTTAGGGGAATCAAATGTGTAATCAGCGCTCCATTCCTCTGAAGATGCCATTCCGATAATCATTTTCAAAGGGACGTCTTCTGTTCCCATAAATCGATAAGTCACTCCGTCAACACGCAAAGCACCAACAAACGGAAAATCCTTTCCAGTCCAGTGTTTCACCGGTTTATCATATAAATTATTAGCCATAGCCCATGCGCTGGTATACGGATCAATGTTTATTAATGGGTATGCAGGAGCTCTTAATTCATTTTTTACATAAGTCCCCTGAGCATTGTTTTGAGCAAAACACTTGAAAGAAATCGCCACAAAAAAAAGTATAGCGAAAAGGTTAATTGATTTTTTCATTTTTTTAGATGTTTATTACTTCTTTTTCTTTGTAGCAAATTGTGCTATTTCTTCAATTTACTGTTTAATTTTGGAGCAATTATTTCATAATTTCCCTTGTCGTCTATCCATCTGCACGTCGCAATACCGACATCATTTCCCTTAATTTTTAGTACTGCAAAAGAGCCATTGCCATCTTCATCTGGCCAAGCATTATTTATCTGATAAATACTATGTCCTTTGTATGTTTGAACAGAAGCTTCATGAGTATGTCCCACAAAAAAAGCGGCTAAATTATATTGATCAAGAAGGTCAAAAAGCTGGCTGCGAACTTTTTCCGGCCACCATTTCGCAGCCCATTCATCGAAGCCATAATGCTGCACAAAAACAACTGGATTCCCTTTTGAGGCGTATTTTTTCAAATCCTCTTTTATCCATTTCATATTACTCTCGCAATATGTGGTGTCGCCGGCATAGGTATGTGTTTGAATAAAATGCACATCACCAATATTCCAGGAATAGGCACGGCTGGACGGATGTATATTGAAAATTTCTTTATTTGAAAGTTTTGCTTGCAATAACGAATCAAGATAAGTTAATGAATAAGCGCGTCCTGATAAGTTATCCACATCACCTTTTTGTCCGGGATGAACATCGTGATTTCCATAGCCTGGGTAAACATTATAGTGAATCTGTTTTTCTCCTGTGCCTATTTCATATCGTCTTTTGTATGCTTTTATGCTCGCGGGACACGGATTGTCAAAAATATCACCTGAAATAACAACACCATCAACTTTGGTCAAGGTTTCACCAACAAAAGATTTTGGAGCGTCTTTTGCCCAAACATAAGTATGAGGCAATTTATTCATTGTCAGTACATGATAAAATTGGTCTGTTTCAGGCGAAGAATCAAAATGCAAATCTGAGGCCATTATAAGTGTAATATCTCTCTGTTGAGAATAAGACACCTTACTGGCAATTAAAAACAAAATAATAAAATGGAATAATACTGTTTTTTTCATTTTTTTGATATTAATATGGACTCTTGTCTTCTTTTATCTGAATAGCTGTTAATAGACATTCTACACCAGAAACTGTTGTCATGCAATTTGTCGTCTTTTTATCATATGGCTTTCCCCAAGAATAACTAATGCTATAATTGTTTTTCTCCTTCTTTGAGTTCTTTTTGATTTGATCCCAAACAACAAGAGAACAATTATTAATATATTCTTTCATTGCATTCCTATTAGCAGAAGGAATGTCAGAAAATAAATAATACGGTACGAAGTGCATAAAAATACCATTGAAAGCGATAGAATCTTTACTTAAATCAATAGCAGCAGGATTATATAAAACACCATAATTGTCAGTCATCTTTGTAATAATATAATTAACAACAGCATCTGCGGTAGTGCCTACAGTAGGTTGTCTTTCTTGGTCTTTGTTCCATGCAAGACCTAAAGCGGCTAATGTTGTTCCGAAATTATAAGCAAAGTCTCCAGAATTTTGTTTCTTCGACGAAAGCGTATAAGAGTCATACACTTTTCCTGTTGTTTCGTCAATCAGGTATTTTGTTTGAATTGACGTCCAACGCGAAGCAAAATCTTTTGGTGATTTGCCATTTATAGTCTTTTCAGGAATTAAATACGCCAATACAATTGCTTGTCCCATTGTGCAACTGTGATAAGCGTGATTTTTTTTGTTCCAAAATATACCTCCAAAACCAGTTTTTGAACTGTCTAAAAAACCAAAATAAGGATCTGATGCAGTACCTAAAGGAGTCGTCAGTGTTTTGTCAAAAATATTTTTATAAGAGTATTCTTCATTGTAAACCTTACCATCTTCGTAGTGAGCATAGGATTTAGGATTTATTTGAATATTGTGTTTGTTTAATTCTAATATTGCATTAGCGCCCCAGCATTGATCATCACTAAAATCAAAGGCAACATAAACAGCTTCTTCTGCCCATTTAAGGTATTTTTTATCTTCAAGAACCTCATAAGCATGAACATACATCATGGCAACACATGCTTTTTGCCAATCTAAGGTTTGGTTACTAGGCAAAGCAGTATAATCTTCTTTGTAATTTTTGTGAATGTAATCTACAATTTTTGCTATGTCTTTTTTAGTATAACTAATGTTCTTTTTTATACTCTCCTGAGACGATAACTGTAGTGAGGTAAAAAAGATATAGAAAATCAAAAATAAACTGATGGGCTTTAAAGCAATTTTTTTC
>NZ_DASTTN010000360.1:0-2034 GCF_035760125.1 Flavobacterium sp. | reverse complement strand
GGAGTTGGTACACGAATAAATAAACATAATTAAATCTTTTAAACTGCATTGTGGCAACACTTTGCAGTTTTTTGCTTTTTATGAGCAAAAATATTTTTTTTTTCATCAACTTCACTCCCGCTGTCCGCAATATCTTTTATCTCGTTTGAGGACGAGACAAAAGGATATTTGCTCCCATCGGGGCTAGGTGAGATATTTAGTTTTCCAGTTGAAATGATACTCTATTGTGATTAATATTTTTTTGTTTTTCTAAACTAAAGTCATAATTATTTACTAAAATTATAATACAAAAACTCCTATCAGTAATTTTAAACAAATATCTCGGCATTTCTTGAATTCTATTCAACTTAGGATTTTCTCCAAACAATTGTTAATTATCTTAATTAATTATATACTTTTGGAACTAAACTTTGATTAATGCAGTCCATTATACCTCCCAAACTAAAAGCGGCTCTAGAGCAAAACAATCTTGTATTCTTTGTTGGAGCCGGTTGTTCAATACCATTAGGTTTTCCATCTTGGAAAGATCTTACTATCAATATTCTTAAACAATTAGACAAAAAACATGGGGAATATTCTCATACACATTTTAAAAATATTATTGCTGAACTTGAAAATAACACTAGTCACGCTCTAGATAGTTTAAATGAAATTGAAAGTGATCGACAAGCTGGCAATCAATATAAATTGGAATCAAAACACATTGTTAATCAAGAATTTGACAAAATTGACTTAACCAATATTGAATCTCCTGTTCATAGTTTATTATGGGATATAACAACTAAAATATTTACCACAAATTATGATAATCTATTAGAAAGACATAAACCTTCAGACAAAACTATCCATGTCTTTGAAAATAAGAACAAATTCCAAAGTATAAAGAGTCAACTGGATGACTCACAATTTTTATACAAACTTCATGGAGACTGTAACAATCCGGAATCAATGGTTTTGTTTAGTAGTGATTATAATGAAATATACAACACTAATAGTCATAACGAAGATACATTAAGGAGTTTTTTTAAGGGTAAAACATTCATGTTTATTGGATTTAGCTTAACCGATCCATTTATAAACCAATTATTTGAAAAAATAAAAGATCTATATGGTGGTTATTTGTTCGCTGAACATTTTATTCTCACTACGAAAAAAGAAGATTACTCAAAATATAATACAACAGCTCTTTTGATAGATAACTATGGTGATGATTTAATAAAATACTTGTCTTCTTTAAAATCGTTTAAAAATAGCGTTACTAGCACAGCAGATAATATACCACAACAGTCATCTTCGTCGGAAGATTTAAACACACTAAATGAACTTTTTAAATTAAAAACAGAGCAACTTAAAGCTAACCCGAGCGATATCAATCTATATAATGAAATTAAAGATATTGAAGCAAAAATTAAAATCTTGTTATTTGATGATTTCAACTATTTACAAAAAATAAGTCCTATTTATAAAAATGTCGAGATTCGTTCACTTTTCGAAAAAATATATTCCTCTGTAATCTTAGATGAGCAAACGATAGAAAGAATAACCCAAGTCAGGAATGATTTGCAAAAATACAATTGGTACGATCGAAGTGTTTTAGTAAGTAGCATAGCTTGCAGTTTAATCCATTTTAATAAAGCAGACGAAATTAAAATTTCATTTTTAATAGATTTTATTAATGATAATGAAGACAGAGTATGGCAAAAAGCTACTACCTCATTATTTATGGCACTTAACCACTTAGGTAACAAATGGCTACGGTTAAATATAAAAAATAAGCTCAAGAATCTACAAGAAATTCCCAAAATTCAAAAAGCATTTTCCTCAATACTCCAGTTATTTAACATTGGTTTCCATAGAATTTCATTTTTAAACGACAAAATATTTGTTAACGAATATTTCAATGATAGTCCTTTCAATTATTTTTTACCATTTTTTGACGACAAAACTAACGAGGGATTCACATCTATTTTTGAAAATTATCATGGGGACATTGATAAAGCTATAAAATTTTTGAATAGATCAAGTTTACCAGAC
>NZ_DASTTN010000359.1:0-5964 GCF_035760125.1 Flavobacterium sp. | reverse complement strand
TATACGAGCTTGGTATTCTTCCAATTGTATGGGCTGAACTCCCTGGGTTCTATTTGTTATTTTGTCTAATTCAATTTGTGCAGTAGATCCGCCTATTCCGTTTTTCATAATTGGTGTGTATGTAAAATATGTTGAACTATTGTTGAATTTTTATTTCACTTAAAATTACATCTAAAAACTGTACCATTTCATCTGCATTTTGTTTATTGAAAGGCATTGGTGGTTTTATTTTTAGGACGTTGTGTAAAGGCCCATCTGTACTCAAAAGATACCCTTTCTCTTTCATTTTTTCGACAACAATATCAATTTCCGGAAGAGCGGGTTCCATCGTTATTCTGTCTTTCACCATTTCCGCACCTATGAATAGGCCATGCCCACGAACGTCGCTAATGATAGGGTATTTGTGCATTAATTCTCTTAATCCATCCATCAAGTAATTACCAACTTCTTTGGCATGTTCCTGCATTTCTTCTTCTTGAATCACATCCAAAACAGCCAGACCTGCTGTCATCGATACTGGATTGCCACCAAAAGTATTGAAATATTCCAAACCGTTATTGAAGGAATCGGCTATTTCATTGGTAACAATTACAGCGGCCAATGGATGGCCGTTACCAATGGGTTTCCCCAATACAACAATGTCCGGAACCACATCTTGAAGTTCAAATCCCCAAAAAGTATCACCCACTCTACCAAAACCAACCTGCACTTCATCGGCGATGCAAATACCTCCCGCTTTTCGCACATGATTATAAACCGTTTTTAAATAATTTTTAGGTAATGGAATTTGACCCCCAACACCCAATAAAGTTTCGCAAATAAATACAGCGGGTGCTTTACCTTCTTTCTGTAAATCTTCAATAATGCGTTGCACATCAGCAGCGTATTTTTCACCTGCATTTTCATCTCCGTATTTGAAAGGGCCTCTGTAAAGATCTGGGTTTATTGCTTTGTGTATCCAAGGCATTTTTCCAGAACCTCCTTTGCTATCAAATTTATATGGGCTCATTTCCATGGCAACCGTTGAGGTTCCGTGATAGGCATGGTCTAGGACAATAATGTCTTTTTGTTTGGTGAAATGACGACTCATTCGTATCGCCAAATCATTGGCTTCACTTCCCGAATTCACAAAATAGCAAACGCTTAAAGCGGGTGGTAAAGTAGCTGTGAGTTTTTCGGCATATTCTAAAATGGTGTCGTTTAAGTATCGAGTATTGGTATTAAGAGTCGCAATTTGTTTTTGCATTCTGCGAACCACAACAGGATGACAATGCCCCACATGTGAAGGATTATTTACACAATCCACAAAGGTTCTTCCTTTATCATCATATAAATATTGAAGTGCACCTTTTACGATTTTTAGATTTTCTTTATAACCAATGCTCAGGTTTCGCCCCACATTTTTTTGACGCTTTTGTAATAAATCCGAATAATCTTTCTCATTAATTACGGCATCAAAACCACATACTTTTCTGAAAGTATCTTGCGCTTTGATAGGATTGATTTTGATGAGTTGATACAATAAATCCCAAGCTGGTTTTTCGGTTATAAAATGATGTTCATTATTAGTGTCTAATGAACCATTGTACGCCGATTGGGTTACGCTGATGCACAATCTTCCGGCAATTAAATAATACAATAAATCCAATTCTTGAATGGTAAGCGGATAGGATTCATGATATCCTTTGACAACTAATGAAGCTGCCGTAAGCGGATCTTCATTGGCAAGCATTGCATACGTGCAAGCTACAGCAAGATTATTAATCAAAGCGGTATAGACCATGTCGCCAAAATCAATTAGACCGGTTACATTGGTTTCATCTACCAATATATTGTAATCATTGGCATCATTATGCACATAAGCATGTCGCAAGGTGTGTATGAGCGGAAGCACTTCGGTATCAAATTGCAAAAGAAAATAACTGGCTATTCTTCTTTTTTCATGCTTTTTTATATACTTCAATTTATCATTTGCGTCACTGGCTCTGCTAATGTCCCAAGTGTATTGACGGTGCATTGCGGTATGCGAAAAATCTTGAAGTGATTGATCCATAGTGCCCATAAAGTTTCCCAAATTTTGGTATAGCTCTATTGATTTGTTTGTCTTTTCAACCCAAAAACAACCCTCAAGAAAACTTAGGATGCGCAAGTAATATTTTTTTCCGTCTTCTGTAATGGGAGTTAATTCATTTCCTTGTTTATTGATGCAAAACTGCTGAAATTTTGAGGCTAAAGGACTATTCGATAAATGTTTAATGATTTTAACCTGTGCATCCAAAAAAGGATAAGGTTGTATATCGTCGGAAACTTTTAATATAAACCGCTTGTTATTCGTATCGGTTAGTAAATAATTCAACTCATCATAACCATTTAACATTTTTGCGGTAACGGATAATCCGTAATGTTCTTTTGCTAATTGTTGAATGTGGGCTTCAGTGCATTTCATCGTTCTGTTGTATTAAAATATTTTTTGTGTCGTGATTTTTATTTCCAAATAATAGCTTGCGCCGGCTGTAATGGATTCTCTCCCACCAAAATTTTGCTGCCTTGGGGAATTGGTAAATTTATGGGATCGTTTGTGTAATTGACTCCCACGAAAAATCCATCTCTCCATTCTATAAATACTCCTTTTGGCAAATCTTCTATTGAGATTTTGGCTCTTTCATAAACGGAACGAACAATTTGTCTTTCCAATTTTCCGTCTTTGCTTTCTACGCCAATGTAAGTAATGGTTCCTTTTCCTAATTTTCGGGTAACAGCCGCTGCTTTGTCTTTGTAAAACTGATCGGAATAGGTTGCCAAAACTTCAGTTCCGGGTTTTGGTTTTAATACATCTGCCCAAGTGTTCCATTCATAGGTATTGTCTCCAGCTTTTATGGCGCCGTTTACATTGGCTGCCAACATATCAAAAAACTCTACATCGGCACCTATTAACGGAACAATCGGGGCATTCCAATTGGCTTCAAAAAAATGTCCGTTTTTATCTTTTTGACCTGTACGACAGGTCAAGATTAAATTCCCTCCGTTTTCTACATATTTCGTCCATTTGTCCACTAATTTTTGATCAATAAGTTGATAGGCTGGTGCGACCATAAACGGATAGGCAGAAAAATCATCCTCCTCAGTTACAAAATCCATTGGAGCGCCAGTAGATTTTATGGCAGTAGTATAAGTATTTCTGTGTTTCCAAGTATTCCAAAATTCGGTCTGTTTTTGATTTTCCAGATCCCAAAGGTTTTCATGACTCCACAAAAAAGCCGTTTTTCTTATGGCAATTTCTTTCGGGATTACCGCTTTTGGGTTGTATTCCTTGCGCAGTAATTTCATATCGGCAATGGATTGTACAAATTCTTTTCCTCCAGAAGAAAGTGTTACGCCATCGGTTCCTACGATTCCGTCATGATACATTTCGCTACTCCCAAGCGGATGTCTGTATCTGTAGGTGCAGGCAAAGGAACAGCCTCCACCAAAAGCTTGTGATAACCACATGTGAACCGTTCCGGGTAACAATTGCGGATTAATGTATGCCCAATTTACTTGCCCAGGTTGCATTTCCATAACGCCTGTTACGCCATTTATAGAGCGATAATAATCATTTGCTTCCGATATTTTTGTTGGAGAACCCATTCTAAAACTATTGCCGCCCAAAGGATTTTGACCACTAACCGGGTACATGGTGTAAGTTGCAAAATCCATTTTGTCAGTTCTTCGGGGATCTGCACCATAAACAACATTGGTGTAATTAGTCGTAATCCATTGTTTTGGATCGATGTATTTTCTAAGGATTTCTGCTTGTACGTTCAAATACTCCGCTTGCGAATCAGCCGTAAATCGTTTAAAATCTAAGACTGCGTGAGGACTCAATTTGTCTTCATTATAGATTTCTGCATTCGGAATCGCAATTTGCTCAAAATTATTATAACGAATACTCCAGAAACTGGTCACCCATTCTGTATTCAGTTTTTCGATTGTTCCGTATTTGGCTTTAAGCCAATTTCTGAATGCTTTTTGCGCCGATGGACTAAAATCTTCTGGCGCTCCAGGTTCGTTATCTACTTGCCAACCTATCACGTTTTTGTTTTTTCCGTATCTTTTTCCAAGTTCCGTAACAATTTTGGCTACAAATTCTCGGTATTTTTCATTAGAAACCGATTGGTTGGCCCTGTTTCCGTGTTCTCTACGACGGCCAGTTGCATCCACCAAATAAATTTCGGGATATTTTTCTCCCATCCAGGCCGGTGGAGTTGGTGTTGGCGTGCAAAGAATGACTTTCAAACCTGCTTTTTCGGCTAAAGCCAAAGATTCATCAAGCCATTTGAAATCGTACTTTCCTTCTTCGGGTTCCATAAAACTCCAGGCAAACTCAGCAAAATGAGTAAATTCAAAACCTAATTTTTTGATGTTATTCAAATCGCGTTCCCATTGTTCTTTTGGCCATTGCTCGGGATAATAATAAACTCCAATTTGCATTAAATCGGGTTTTGAAAAAAAGCGTTGCGGGCTTTTTTTATCCGGAGAGGAACCTTTTATTTCTTGTGCCAATACGGGAAATGAATAGCAAGTTAGTATAAGTAAGAATGTGAATAACGGTTTAGTAATAAAGGCAATTGGGTTGTTCATGTTTAGTTTTTTAAATAGGGTTTCAATTTTAGAAAAGAATTTTAAGTTTTAATCTTTTAAAAGAAGCATCATGTAATGCGCCGCCGACCAGCTGAAATTATAAGATTCCAATCCTTTTCCGGTTATAGGTTGATAGTTTTCACGAATGGCTTCTCCTTTTCCTAAGACACCATCGGCATTGTAAATGAGTTTGTGTGCGAATTGATTTGCCTCGGAGATATAGCCATATTTTTCTAATCCATTTATCGCAAATTGACTTTGATCGAGCCAAATTGGACCTCTCCAATAACCACCTTCGGGTTTGAATTTTGGATGATTGGCAGCCAATGTTGGTAAAGGAATAAACGTATTGAAAGTAAGGGGATCAAGCATATTATCTTTGATCATCTTGGCTTGTTCAGCAGTGGCAACTTCTGCCCATATGGGAATATAGCCTTCACAGCCCATCACTTTCACAAGGGATTTTCCATCAATGGACGTGTCATAAAACCAACCAGTGCCAGCATCCCAAAATTGGTTTTGGATTTTTGCCTTTAATGCAACACTTTCATCTTGCCATTTTTTGGATTCTTCCGGTAGTTTTAAAACCTGAGCCATCTTACTCAGATAGTTTTTTTCGGCATATAAATACGAATTCAAATCAACACTTTCCTGATCTATCGAATATGCATTTTCTCCATTTTTTAGCAGCTGACTGTCGTCAAAACGAACGGCATTGTCCATACCGCTTTCCCATTTTCCCGCGATTAAAGTTCCATCTGTCGAACCAAATTCACATAGCCCGTCTTGGTCGTGATCGCGATCTTTGTACCACCAATTGTGATATAGTTTAAGTTTAGGATATAATTCTTTTAAGAAATCAGTATCTTTTGTTTGCTCATAAATTTTCCAAACCGCCCATGCTGCCAGTGGCGCTTTCGTATTTCTGTAATTATTAGGTTCGATTAGGGTGTCTCTATAAACACAATCTGGAATAAAGCCATTTTGTTTTTGATAATCAAATAAGGCACGCATTTGGTTTTTTGCCAATTCAGGGTTGTAATTTGTAACGGCAGCTGCATGTTTCCAGCTGTCCCATGCCCAAAATCCATTAAACCATTCGTAATTGTAACTCGGAAAAATACCGTCGTGTTTCAAACCTTCGGCTGCGATTCGAGAGTTGTTCTGTAGCGTAAGAACTAATTTTGCCAATAAATTGGAGTAGATCAAATCGTTATAAACTGCTTTCTTTTTGGCTATTAATTGAGCTAATTGATTTTCCTTTTCTTTTTGGGAGCTAGAAAGAATAGTGTTGAATTTTGCTTTCGCTAAAGATTCCTTTTCTTTTTGCCATGAATATTGCGG
>NZ_DASTTN010000358.1:0-4912 GCF_035760125.1 Flavobacterium sp. | reverse complement strand
TTGGCCAAATTCGGTTAGCTGTTCATTATATATAGATAAGGTATCATTATCATAGGTGTGGTTCAGTGCAAAATACTTTAATAAGGCATTGCGTTGGCTCATTACCTTTTGATATTGGATGAGTTGTTGCAGATAATGTGGATCCAATTGGGATATCACGCTGTCCATGAATTTTCTTCTGGTTTCGCTTCCCTCTACAATTAAATCTCTGTCCGCTGGGGAAATAATAACCAAAGGGATGAAACCGATGTGGTCTGAGAATTTATCGTATGCTTTCCCGTTGCGTTTCAGTATTTTTTTTTGGCCTTTTTTGAGACTACAGACAATTTGTTCGGTTCTTTCGTTTTTCTCGAATTCGGCGTCAATTACAAAAAACTCTTCGCCGTGTTTGATGTTTTGAACGGCAAGCGGATTGAAATAACTTTTCCCATACGACAAATGATAGATGGCGTCCAATACATTGGTTTTTCCGATTCCGTTTTTGCCCACAAAACAATTGATTTTGCTGTCAAATTCGAAATTGGCTTCGGAAAAGTTTTTGTAATTGAATAAGGATATTTTTTTTAAATACATCTGAAGTTCTTGCTGGAATTGTTGACTTTGAAGCCTTTTTGAGGACTGTTTCAAAGAGGGTGCAAATTATTGAAAAATATCGATATAAAGGATGGGAAATTTTGTTTTCGTTTTTTTACTACGTTCGTGGGCTCGCGTGAGGGACAGGAGCAAGCTACCGAAGTAGCGCAGATGGCCCGACAGCAGCTAGGAAAAAGGGCCCTGACGACAAAGTGAATAGCCCTTTTTTCTAGCTGGTGGCACGCCCTAATTATTCGGATATTAGGGGGTGTTTTTTCAGTGAAAATAAGGGATTAAAAATATTTTTCTAAATTTTAATATAAAATTCATTTTTTTTACGTGCATTAGAATAAAAATTTTATTTTTGCCGTTCACTAAATTAAATTTTAAATGGCTACTTACAGTAAAAGAGGATATAAAGCACCAAAAGAAAAGGAAGTAAAAGACGATGCAGTTGAAAATGTAATGATTGACGAAAAAGACAGTGCTACGGCTGAGGTTTTTTCGAAATTAGACGAAACAGCTTCTAAAACAGAAGACTGGGTTGCTAAAAATCAAAAAATTATAATTGGGGTTGTTGGTGCTATTACATTGGTAACTGTTGGATATTTTGCTTATCAAAAATTTATCGCTAATCCTAAAGAAGACGATGCTGCTAATGAAATGTTTGTTGCTCAATCTAACTTTGAAAAAGCAACTAACGGTGTTGCAAGTGATTCATTATATAAATTATCATTGAATGGATCTGAAGGTAAATTTGGATTTGTAAAAATCGCTGATGAATATTCTGGTACAGCTGCTGGAAATTTAGCTAACTATTATGCTGGAATCGCTTACTTGAATACAGGTAAATATGATGAGGCTATTAATTATTTGGGTAAATTCAGTTCAAATGATTTAATGTTGAGTGCTTTGGCAAAAGGTGCTATTGGAGATGCTTACTCTCAAAAAAATCAACCAAAAGAAGCTTTGGAGAACTACATTAAAGCTGCTGAAGCTAGCAAAAATGATTTCACGACTCCACGTTTCTTGATGAAAGCAGGTAAAGTTGCTTTGGCTTTAGGAAATAAAGCGGATGCTTTGAAATATTTCACAGATATTAAAGAAAATTATGAAAACGCTCCTGAAGCTGCTACAGTGGATGGTTTGATAGGTTTGTCACAAGAATAGAAAGATTGAAGATTTTTGATTTTTGATTTTTGATTTCAAAACTCTATCTTTAATATCTGAAATCTAAGTTCTAAATTCTAAATTCTAAAATTAAATGGCTACCGTAAATAAAAATTTATCGGATTACGATAAAAACACAGTCCCAAATGCGAAAGATTTTCGCTTTGGGATTGTTGTTTCAGAATGGAATGATACAATCACTGAAGGACTTTATAATGGAGCACTTACAGCTTTATTGGAAAATGAAGTTCCTTCTCATCACATTATCCGTTGGAATGTTCCCGGAAGTTTTGAGTTGATATATGGTTCAAAAAAAATGTTGCAAACACAAAACGTGGATGCTGTAATTGCTATTGGATGTGTTATCCAAGGGCAAACAAAACACTTTGATTTTGTATGTGAGGGAGTAACTCAAGGTATCAAGGATTTGAATGTTCAAACGGATATTCCTGTTATTTTCTGTGTATTGACAGATAATACTATGCAACAATCTATCGACAGAAGTGGTGGTATTCACGGAAATAAAGGCACTGAAGCAGCTATAGCGGCCATAAAAATGGCTTATATTCGTCAACAAGCTTCAATGACCCATCCAATTGACAATCAGCATTTGTTGTCTTCTGGTGCTTTGCGAATTGAAAATTTACCTTTACAAATAGAAGAATAAAAAATAGTTTTAAAATTTAAAAGGCCTATACCGTTCTCTGAATGGTATAGGTTTTTTTTATGCTTTTTTTGTGATTAAGTAAATTTCAAGAAACATTGTTAATTGGTATATTTGAGGGGATAGTAAGTTAACTTTTAGCTTTAAACAGTTAGCAGATAGATGACAGTTGTTTAAAAAAAAGTTTCAAATATAGATAAGTGGAGATTCAGTTGTTGGTTTTAAAAGAGTTAGCTTTAATGTGAATTTGGTTTTTTTATGCCTTACAAACAGTCAAAACCCAATAGAAATTCCTTAAATTTGTCCTCCTTTTGTTTTTAAAAATAGTCCCCATAAATTAAAATAAGTTATTTAATGTCGAGTATAATTCAATTGCTTCCTGATCATGTTGCCAACCAAATTGCCGCTGGAGAAGTGGTGCAAAGACCTGCTTCAGTAGTAAAAGAGCTATTGGAAAACGCGGTGGACGCAAAAGCAACTGACATTAAGTTGATTATTAAAGATGCCGGAAAATCATTGGTGCAAGTGATTGATAATGGCTCGGGAATGAATGTTACAGATGCTCGTATGTGTTTTGAGCGTCATGCCACTTCTAAGATTCGCCAAGCCGAAGATTTATTTTCATTGCATACCAAAGGGTTTCGAGGTGAAGCATTGGCTTCTATTGCGGCGATTGCCCATATGGAAATGAAAACCAAATTGGAACAGGAAGAATTAGGAACGCATATCGTTATTGAAGGGAGTAAATTCATGTCCCAAGATGTTGCGGTTTTACCAAAAGGAACTTCATTTGCTGTCAAAAATTTGTTTTTTAATATACCTGCCAGGCGTAATTTCCTGAAATCAGATACTGTTGAGTATCGTCATATAATTGATGAATTTCAGCGTGTGGCTTTGGCACATCCCAAAATTCATTTTACGTTTTACCACAATGGTAGCGATATGTACAATTTGCCTCCGTCTAGTTTAAGACAGCGAATTGTTAATTTTTTTGGTGGAAAAACCAACGAGAAATTAGTGCCAGTGGTGGAAGATACGGAGATGATGAATATTCAGGGTTTTGTAAGCAAACCTGAATTTGCCAAAAAAAATAGGGGAGAGCAGTTTTTCTTTGTCAATGACCGTTTTATAAAAAGTCCCTATTTGCACCATGCTGTTATGGCTGCTTATGAAGGGATTTTGAAAGATGGTTCTCAGCCTAGTTATTACCTGTATCTAACCGTACCGCCAAATACTATCGATATCAATATACATCCGACAAAAACAGAAATCAAGTTTGATAACGAAAGTGCTATGTATGCAATTCTAAGAGCTTCGATAAAACACAGTTTGGGTCAGTTTAATGTGTCTCCTGTTTTGGATTTTGAGCGTGATGCTAATTTGGATACACCTTATCATTATAAAAATTTAGATGCGGAAGTGCCAACCATTCAGATAGACACGAATTTCAATCCTTTTGCTGAAGATAAACCTAATAAGCTTTTTTCAACGTATAAAAAAGCAGAACCAACTGCCAGTTGGGAGAGTTTGTATGTAGGTGTTAAACACGATACTGAAGTCGTTTCTGGTGGAGATGAATTTGCTTCCAGTAACAATGAATTTACTTTTGAAAATGAAGAGGTAACTTCTTCTTTATTTGATTACGAGGAAGTGGAACAAACGGCTCATAAGAGCTATCAAATTAATAAAAAATATATTGTGTCGCCTATCAAGTCTGGAATGGTGATTGTGGATCAAAGCAGAGCTCATCAGCGTGTTTTGTATGAACAATTTCTAGTGAATATGACAGTTCAGCATGCATCGAGTCAGCAATTGTTGTTTCCTATTAACTTGTTTTATTCAGCGACAGAAATGGAACTTATTGCCGAGTTGCAGCAATCATTAGTCAATACAGGATTCGTTTTTGATGAGTCTAATTCCGATCATATCGTAATTTCAGGTATTCCTGTGAATATTACCGAGAGTGAAGTCGCAGCGGTTTTGGACCAATTGTTAAGCGATTTGCATAATGGAATTCCTGAGAATAGTTTCAGTCAGAACGATACTATTGCCAAATCGATGGCCAAAAGTTTGGCTGTCAAAACGGGTGCATATTTAACCGAAAAAGAGCAAGAGAATTTAGTAAATGGACTTTTCGCTTGCAAGGACCCGAATGTTTCCCCATTTCAAAAACCGACTTTCATCACCATGCGTGTGGAAGATTTAGATAAAAAATTTGCATTATGATGAATATCACACCTACAGTAAAGCAGTTGTTAATTATAAATGTACTGTTTTATATTGGCTCCATGATTGTTGGGGAGCCAGCCTATAAGATGCTTTCTATGTATTTTTTCGAAAATCCAAATTTTCATTTTTGGCAAATTTTTACGCACATGTTTATGCATGCGCCATTGCCTAATATTATGCATATCGCTTTCAATATGTTTGCTTTGTATTCTTTTGGTTCGGCACTAGAACATTTTTGGGGAGGAAGAAAGTTTGTGTTCTTTTATATTTCCTGTG
>NZ_DASTTN010000357.1:0-13921 GCF_035760125.1 Flavobacterium sp. | reverse complement strand
ATTATAAGGAAAAATGTTATTGCTAAAAATTTATAATGCTGTTCTTTCACTAAGTATTCTATTTTAGATTATATATTTTTAAACTTATTGCTAACGTTCTGGTACTACAGCGGGTTTGGGACTAAATTAAGCCCATTCTTCGGATTTACCAAATCATCCCAAATACAAAACCATTTTTCCATTAAGCCAATTGCCCAAATCCGATGTAGTAGCTGTTATGTGACGGTTATTTGTATTGATTAGTTTTATTCTCGTTTTTTCGATTCTCATTTTAACGTTTCTGTATTGATTTTCTAAAAGATATATTTGGTTAAATTCTATCTTTAAATAGCCCATATAATAGTATAAAACTTATTGTTGCAAATGAAATTACCAATGACAATGTTATCGTTTCTTCCGTTAAAAAACTGTATTCTTCAATTATTTCGAATAATTCATATATTACAAAGGCAATACTTATTATAAGTAAAAAGATATTACCATAGCGGAGTATTTTTTTTAATCTAAATTTAGTTATATCAGTTTGCTTATAAACGGTTAAAAGAATTGAAGTGATTATTGCAAATACATAAAAAAGATAATTTGTATTATTTGGGTCACTATTATGACCACCCATTCCAACTAAAAATTCTGCCATAATAAAAAGTGGAATACTTACAATCAATATAAAACGATAAATAATAAAACTAAATTTAAATATTGAGTTGGCTTTCATAAAATAATTATATTTTTTTTGGTTTTGTTAGTTTTGTGAATTCTCAGTTTTTTTGGTTAACTGTCACATAACGTCTTGGCACTACAGCGGGTTTGGGACTAAATTAAGACCATTCTTCGGATTTGCCAAATCATCCCAAATACAAAACCAATTTTCCATTAAGCCAATTGCCCAAATTCGTTGTAGTAGCTGTTATGCGTCGTTTTTTTATTTAGCATAATTAGTCGCATTTTAGTCTTTAGGTTTTTTGAATTTGATTTTCTCTTTATTCCAAATTGTATAATTCGCAGACGCATCCATAATTTCAAACACAACTTCATAACTATTTTCTTCTTCCAAATAAAAAGCACCTGAACACATTCCGTGTCCTATACTAATCTTTCCATTATATGGGTTAACATAATAAGTAGATGTTTTATTAGACTTGATATTTCTAATAGTTGCTTTCACCAAATATTCAGATTTGTCTAAAATTGGACAATTGAAAACTACAAATGATGATGTTCCACAACCTAAAAAATGGTTTTCATTTTTTATTATGATTGGTTTTGAAGTAAAAGTTGGTTTTTCATTATCTATATCGTTTGTCACTATGAACTTAAATGGTTCATATTTATACGTTTCAGAATTAAATTTTTCTAAGTTTTCATTACCAGGTAAACTGTCGATTACAAGAGTATATTCTAACCCGATTTTGAGGTTTTTTTCTGGTTTTAGAATAGATTGTGATACATTGTATTGACCTTTATGAAATTCAGAAACAATTAAATTGACTTTTTCATCTCCACTCTTTAGGTAAACTAGATATTCCTTGTTAAGAAGTTCAATTATATCTTGGCTTGAATAATATCCACTAATTACAAATATTGAATTTTGTTTAATGTTTTTGTTTGATGGGAATACTGAAAATCCATTGTCTGCACATTTAGCACTAGAATTGATAACAAACAATAGACTTAAAATCAGGTATATTTTTTCTTTCATTATGAAGTTGATTTTAGTGAATTTCTGCAAAATGACGCATAACGTTCTGGTACTACAGCGGGTTTGGGACTAAATTAAGCCCATTTTTCGGATTAACCAAATTCTCACAAATACAAAACCAACTTTCCATTAAGCCTATTGCCCAAATCCGTTGTAGTAGCTGTTACCTGCTGGCTTTTTCGAGTTTGTCGTTTATAATATGTTTAATTTTCCCTGTTCCAATAACTGTTGATCCTTCTCTGAATTCAAATTCCATATCTTCTATTAAACTTTCTGTAAAGTAATCAGGGGATAATAATTTAATTTTTGCGTCAACTTTGTCTCCTGGATATACAGTTTCTTTATCAATAAATGTTTGTTGTCCTGATGTCTGCATTTCAGTAAAGTCAAATTTAACTTGAGGTCTGTAACCAGAGTTTGCTGGTGTTTTTCTTCCGCCTTGTTCCGTTTTCAAGTATTGCAGTTCGGCTATAAAGTCAACTTTATTAAACTCTTCAGAATAGTAGTTTAAAATATTCTCAATGATTTCATCAAAGTTGGATTGGTTACAAAACTTTGTAGAAATGTCAATTAGGTCAGCAATCGAACTTCCTGCTTCGTTACGCCAAACACTTAGGTCGGTTGAAATATCAAGTTTGTGGGAATCAATTTTTTCAATTGTCAAAGGTGTTCCAAAATAGTTTTTAAGTTCTTTAATAAATTCTTCTATGTTGGTTTGGTTATAAGTTGGCCAATCAAGCATTGCACTTAAAAACAAAGTCGTAATGTCTTTTAGATAATGGTTTTTTGTGTCAATCTCAACTAAGTTCCAAAGTGTTGAGTATGTTATTATTTTGTTGTCCATTTTCCTTGGTCTAAGCTTGCAGGTAACGTTCTGGTACTACAGCGGGTTTGGGACTAAATTAAGTCCATTCTTCGGATTTTGCCAAATCATCCCAAATACAAAACCAACTTTCCATTAAGCCAATTGCCCAAATTCGTTGTAGTAGCTGTTAGCGGTAGTATTTTCTGCTAATTTATTGAATTAAGAATAATTATAATTGGAACTAATATTAAAAACCAAATCCAAAAGAATATTACTGCTTTTTTGTGCTTGTTTATTATTTTCTGCAAAGATTGATTTTCCGTTTTGTCATCTATTGGAATTACTATTTCAGGATTTGCATAAAATGTTCCGCCGTGCCAACTTCCAGAACTATGATTTTTGTTTTTCTTTAATTCAACATATTCATTATAAATTGACAACGCAACAACGAGTGCGCCAATTAAAACAACGAGATAAACGACAATTATTATTGTCTGTAACTCTTCGATTGATTTCATTTGATTTTTTTCAAAGTAAACTGGGTACATATTACCGCTAACGTTCTGGTACTACAGCGGGTTTGGGACTAAATTAAGCTCATTCTTCGGATTTGCCAAATCATCCCAAGTACAAAACCAACTTTCCATTAAGCCAATTGCCCAAATCCGTTGTAGTAGCTGTTACCGGTTCGGTTATCTCGTGAGTCAGAATTTTCATTTTATCAGTATTAATTTCAATTTTCACGTTTTCTGCAGTCAGAGTTTAATTTAGATTTAGTTTCAAAGTTTCAATTTTACGTTTCTGCTTTCAAACTCAAGCTTGCAGATTTTCATTTTCAAGTTTGATCTATTAATAATCAGATTCCTGAAATTTCATAATCATTATAAAAAGTATATTTTCCGAATTTATTTTTTCTGAATACTTTAAATTTTGTACTGTTATTTATTTTTGAAATTGAATCCCCGATTCGTAACGTGTCGCCTTTTGTGTCAGTTGTAGTTATGCAATGATTTTCATCATAGTAAAATTGCAAGGATTTATCAAAATAATTATAAACCTTTATGATTTTCAAATTGATTTTGTTTTTATTAAAATAGTTAATTTCATTCTGTGCTCTTAATAAAAAAAAAGAAACAACTATCAAACCCAATATTATTGGAATAAAATTCAAATATTTTTTATTTTTCATTAATTCTGTTTATCACGTTTTTTTTTAACTGACCGGTAACGTTCTGGTACTACAACGGGTTTGGGACTAAATTAAGCCCATTCTTCGGATTTGCCAAATCTCCCAACTACAAAACCAACTTTCCATTAAGCCAATTGCCCAAATCCGTTGTAGTAGCTGTTGTAGGCAGTCTTTTTACTTCATAAATTGTCCATTTTTTATAAATTGGAATGGTATGTTTTCAGCTAAAACAATAAAGGTTATTAAAAATGTTATCAATACAATTATATCAAATCGAATTTTATAAACTTTATTATTTAGTTTAAGAAAAGGTTGTTTTTTCAATAGTAAAACTATAATACAGATTATAATTAAGGGAAAAAACAATAAGCTTAAAAATCTATTTGAATTTTCATTATTTACTTCTGCTTTTTCATAATCCCAATATTGCTTACCATTTTTCGAAAGAGATAAAATATTATTGTTATGTTCGGAAATTAAAATTGTGTCGCCTGAATTTATTTCATTTATGAAGTCTTCATGCTTAAGAAAATTATAATAAGGACTTCTTATTTCATAAATTCTTTTATCATTTATTAATTTCAATTCTATCCAATAATTATGGCTTTTGCTATGATATTCTTTAAACGTTGGCTTATTTTCTAGGACTCCAATTTTCTGTATGGGTTCAATATTATTTTTAGGTTCATAGCTTAAAAATTGAAAAAACATTGTAATAAGAATAGAAGCAAACAATCCTGTTCTAAATTGTTTTTTGATATCAATCCATTCATTGGTATTTGATTCACTCATTTATTATTGATTAGTTTCTGGTAAGATTGCCTACAACTAGTATATATGCGAAACAAACTTTCGCCTATCTACCAAACTGGTAGGTGTATATACGAAGTTTTATTTCGTTTTTTGTTTTTCAAAAATAGCAAAAAATGATTACAAATCGTCAAAAGGACTTTTTATTTGTCGGATACTTTTCGTGCTTACATGAGTATAGATTTCGGTAGTTCTGCTGCTGTTATGCCCCAATAATTCCTGAATGTAGCGCAAATCGGTACCGCTTTCTAATAAATGGGTGGCAAAGCTATGTCGAAGCCAATGCAATGTAACGGGTTTTTGAATCCCAACTTTTTTTAAAGCTTGTTTTAATACAAGCTGCAAACTTCTGGAGTCGTAGGGAGAACCGGAAATTTGTCTCTCAAACAGATATGTGGTGGGTTTGAAAACTTTGTAATAATCTCGCAACATTTCCAATATTTTCGGACTTAAGGGCGTTATTCTGTCTTTCTTTCCTTTTGCACTTTTTAAGAGCACCAGATTTCTTTTGGAATCGATATGAACGGGTTGCAACGCCAGCAACTCACCACAACGTAGTCCGCAACTATAAATTAAACTCAGCATCGTTTTGTGTTTGAGGTTACTATGGGCATTCAAAATCAGTTTTACTTCCTCTTTGCTCAAAACATTGGGCAATAATTTTTCTCGTTTCGGACGGTGAATTTTCTCGATTTCGATCTTAGTTTCTCGTATGGTGGAGAAAAACAATTTGATGGCATTGACGATTTGGTTTTGATACGAAGCTGACAAATTATTATTCAAAATGTATTCGTTATTGTATCGAATAACATCATCATTGTTAATTTCGGCTACCGTTTTGTCGTTGTAAAAGGTCAGAAAGGTTTTTAATGCTTCGGTATAGGTAGTTATGGTGCTATCACTGTAACGGCAGGACAATAACCAGCATTTGAATTTTTCTATTTGCGCGATTCCCTCAGTCGAAGGAAGTTTGATTGGCGCCTCGACAATTTGAAATAACATTCGGTTTTCAAAGGTGTCCGGCAAATGCCAAACGCCCAATGTTTGACTCCATCTTGATCCCTCTTGTTGCTTAATGCGATCAATCCAATCTTGATTTTTTTCGAAATAAATGGCGATACGGCTTTCGCCACCGCATTTGATGAGTTTGGCTGTCCAGTTCATAAGGCGTATAATTAATGTAAAGGCGTTTAGTTGAATTATAAAGATAAGGAAAAGATTGCAGAATTTATAATTTAGATAGCAGGTTGCAGAATTAAGATTTCAGTTTGCAGGTTTTAACCTGAACGCGATTAGTATTTTTTGGAGCAGAAAGATGAGCCGTTTTTAGGAAGCATTAGTCCCGCTATCCGCTACAATCTTGTGAACTGAACCCCAGTTCACAAGGATTTTTGTTTCTATCGGGGCTAGAGGGAGGTATTTTGCATTTTTGCGATTATCTGAAAAGGAAAGACTCTAATAATCGAATTTAGTTCTTGCAATAACGGGAAACCAGCGAGAAGGATGGGAGCAGGTTACCGAAGTAACGCGGACAGCCTGACAGCATAAAGAAAATGGGCCGACTCACCGCAATGATGAGTTGGCCCATTCTCTTTATGGTGGCTGGCCCAGATAGTCTTAATTAAACCGTAGTTTCTGTTAATGGGATGAAGCTGCTTTTTGGGGCTTCGCATAACGAACAGCAATAATCTTTGGGAAGATCCTGAAATAGTGTGCCTTTTTCGATCCCCTGAATGACATCGCCGTATTCCGAATTATAGACGGTTAAGCATTCTGGACATTGATGAATGTCCTGTGCTTTGGTTTCTTTTTTGGTACTGGTGTTTTGGAATTCAAGTATGCTGTTGCCGAGTTCGCTAAAGTATTTTTTACTCAATTCAATCAGGATATTGGGTAATTCGAGTTTGTCGACATCTTGCGCGTGTACGATGTATTCCTTGGTGTTAGGGTCAAAATTTTTGGCGTACAAAATGTTGAAAGTATCTCGGATTTTGATGGATTCGAGATCTTTTGGCGATTCATTTTTTTCGATGACCACCGACGTGAAATAATGGCCGTCCCGATTATAGTCGGATAGACCGAAGGTAAGTCCGTAGGTGCTGATGTCGAATTGGTCGAGGGTACGCACGAGGAAGGTTTTGAGATTCAAAGCCCATTCCGTCGCCACGGGTAAGTGCCAGTTGAGTTCCAACAGGGAGTGGCGTACGTTGATTCCTTTTTTGCCAAGAAATTTTTCCCAATCGAGTTTGCGGTCCTTGGGAATTCCTTTGACGATGAATGATTTCCAAGGGGTGATGCATATTTTTCCGATTTTGCAGTCGAAACACAAATCACACATTTCTTTCAGAAATTCCAGGTCGTAAAGGTTGTTGCGCCAGTAAAGTCCTAGCCAGTACTGGTCGATACCGAGTCTGTTCATTCCTTCGTAATAAGGGAAGGGGTAAAACGGAATGTTTAGTGGCTGGTCAATGGTTCTATTATTGGTGTCCAAATCGCTTATGAGTTGGAAAATCATATCGACAGTATCCGGTTCTTCCTGAAGTATTTTTTCTATTTCGTAATAAATTTTGCCAATGTCCCAACTATAGATCAATACGGGGAAAAGTTCCATTTTGTCCCATTTTGGTAGGCGCACGTATAGGAACCAATAGTCTTCGTGGTGAGAAGCTATAAAGTTGATGTGTCCCGTGAATAGTGGAACGAGCTGTTGTTTAGGGTCGGTTATGTTGACTTTGAGTTTGGGTTGTTCCTTGAATTGTTCCAGTATGTAAAGGAATTTGTTTCCGGTAAGCCAAGGCGTATTCCTGAAAATATCTGTCGAAACGTAGGAGGAAACTATATTGTTGCCACTTTTTTCGTTGGGCAAAACAAAATGATGTTTCCCGATTTTTTCGGGAGTACTATTTTTGAATCCTTTTGGGAATATAATGTCTTGTCTGGAACCAAAAGAGATGGCTTCAAGACCTTGTTCCAATGCCATATTTACAATTTCTCGTAATTCCCCTGGAGATATTACTCCGCCTTTTACTATGAGCCTTGTTAATTCCATTTTCTTTGAATTATAAATTATGAGTTATGAATTTTCATTTCTCTACTCTAAAATCTGATGTCTACTATCTGCAATCTGTAATCTGTAATCTGAAATCTACTTCACCTTCGCCAATATCTCCTTTACTTCGGTTTTGCAACTGCCACAGCCGAGTCCTGCTCCGGTGGTTTTGCAAAGTTCGGTAAAGTTGGTCACGCCACTTTTGATACATTCTTCAATATTTCCGCTTCCTACTTGACTACAGGAACAAACGAGTTTTCCTATTACGGGTTTGGCTTCTGAGCCACTTCCTCTTAATAGGGTGTTTCGTTTGTCGGCCAATTCGATTTTGCTTTCGATCATCGTTTTGAATTCGGCAAACTCATTTTTGTCACCCATTAGGATAGCACCTATGAGCAAATCGTTCTTGACGATACATTTTTTGTAATAGCGTTTTCCTAAGTCGGCAAAAACAATTTCTTCGTAAGAATCGTCATTTTCTGGGACTTCGATTTCGCCAATAGAACAAAGATTGATGTCTTCCAGTTTCAGGATATTCATCAGTACCGATCCTTTGTAAAAACTGCTAATGTCACCAGCTATAAAGTTGGCCAAAACATCGGCCTGTTCTTCGGCGGCAGAAGTTATACCGAATAATTGGTTGTTGAATTCGGCAATTTCACCTATCGCAAATACATCGGGATGTGAGGTTTGCAAGTACTGGTTAACTTTTACGCCACGTCCACAAGCCAATCCCGTTTCCTTGGCTAATTCTATGTTTGGAATGGTTCCAATGGTGTAAACAATAGCATTGGCGGTAATGATTCGACCACTTTTTAGGGCGATTTCCAATTCGTTTGCATTGTCGGTTTCAAATACGGTACTGACCTCATTGTCAAAATAGATTTGAATATCGCGTTGTTGTACTTCTTCGGCCAATAATTTACTCGAGATTCTGTCCAATTGACGCTCCATTAATCTAGAAGCTCTTTGAATAATCGTTATTTTGACTTTTTTGTGCTTAAGGGCGGCTGCCAGTTCCAGTCCCAGTAATCCACCACCGACAATCACTACGTGTTGTTCTTCGGCAGGTAAATTAGTTTCGTCCAGATAATTTTTTAGTCTGTCGGCATCGGTTTTCTTTCTGATGGTAAAACGTCCCGGAAGATGCAATTGCGCATTTTCTGGGATAAAAGGGCGACTTCCCGTTGCCATTATCAACATGTCAAATTGATGAACGGCTCCGTTACTGTCTTTTATTACTTTGTCGTTTGTATTTACGTTTTCGATTGCCACACCCGATTTCATCGTGATATTCAATTGGCTCATACCATCGCTTTTTATTTTCAAAAGGCTTTCCCAAGTAAATTCTCCTGTCACATATTCTGGCAACAGAACGCGGTTGTAGAATGGGTTTTCCTCATTGGAGAAAACAATTATCTCATCGGTAGTATTTATTTCTCTATAGTTTTGAATGAATCGGAAAGCAGCAGCTCCCGCGCCAACAACAGCAATTTTTTGAAACGGTTTTACGTATTTTGTTACCGCTACCGTGGTATATTTAAAATCAGGCTCTTTGGATATAGGATCTACAATCGTGTTGGTCAAATTGTTAGTTCTGTTCAAATCGTTGTCCAATTGTTTCCCCCAGTGCATTGGCAAAAATAGAACACCTTCTTTGATAGTGTCGGTCACTTTTGCTTTCACCCGAACTTCACCATTTTTGCTGCTTACAACAACAATGTCACCATTTTTTATTTCAGATTTGTAAGCATCTATCGGGTTAATTTCGAGAACAGGGCTAGGAGTGTGCGTCATTAATCGGGACACTTTTCCAGTTTTGGTCATCGTGTGCCATTGATCACGAATTCGTCCCGTAGTCAATATAAATGGATATTTTTCTGAAGGCTGTGGGGATGTGTTTTCAATACTCGTTGGAATATTAAAAATTGCTTTTTGAGAAGGCGTAAAGAATTTTTTATCGGCAAATAATCTCGGAGTTCCTGGGTGTCCGTAATCCGGAACAGGCCATTGGAAAGTACCTTCGTTTTTTAGTCGGGAATAGTTTAAATAGGAAACATCAATATTGGTGCCTTTGGTCATTAGGCAGTATTCTTTGTAAACAGCTTCGGTATTGTTGAAGTTGAAACCAGAGAACTTCATTTTTTTTGCAAAGTTCAGTAAGATTTCAACATCCGATAAAGCTTCTCCTGGGGCATTAATTCCTTTTGGTAAATACGAAATACGACGCTCCGAGTTCGTCATTGTTCCCTCTTTTTCTAGCCATCCTGCGGCAGGCAACAATAAATCGGCAAACTTGGCTGTATCGGCATTATGCGAGATGTCTTGAACGACTACAAATTTTGCGTTTTGCAATGCTTTTTCAACTCTTCTTGCATCGGGTAAACTCACCATTGGATTGGTACAAATAATCCAAATGGCTTTCATTTTGCCCGATTCTAAGGCGTCAAACATTTCGGTAGCTGTTAATCCCGCTTTTTCGGAAATGGATTCCACTCCCCAAAAATCAGCAACTTCCTTACGATGTTCCGGATTGTTCAGTTCTTTGTGAACCGCTAGTAAATTTGCCATTCCGCCCACTTCGCGACCTCCCATAGCATTGGGTTGTCCTGTCAAAGAGAAAGGTCCTGAACCTGGTTTTCCTATTTGTCCCGTTACCAAAGAAAGATTTAGTAAAGCGGTATTTTTATCAACACCAATGGCACTTTGGTTCAATCCCATGGCCCACATGGATATGAAACCTTTGGCTTTGCCAATAATATCAGCAGCAGTATGAATATCATTTACGGATACCCCACATAATTTGGAAGCTTTTTCATAGGAACTACCCATTACCATGTCTTTGTAAGCCTTAAAGTTTTCGGTATGGTTACTTATGAAATCGAAATCGAGGTGTCCTTTTTCTATTAAACGTCTTCCTATGGCGTGGTATAGAACGATATCAGTTCCAGGAAGTATCTGCAAGTGCAAATCGGCTGCGATGGCCGAGTCAGTTCGCCTCGGATCGACAACGATGATTTTTGTTTTTGGGTTTTTCTCTTTGTGTTGTTCGATTCTTCTGAATAGAATAGGGTGGCAAAAAGCTGGATTCGCACCTGTTATCAAGAAAGTGTCGGCAAGTTCTATATCGGCATAAGCAATCGGAACGGAGTCTTCACCAAAAGTTTTTTTGTAACCCGCCACTGCCGAACTCATGCAAAGTCTGGAGTTGGTGTCTATGTTGTTGGTTTTCAGGAAACCTTTTACTAGTTTGTTGACTAAATAATATTCTTCGGTTAAACATTGTCCAGATATGTAAAAACCAACGCTGTCTGGTCCGTGTTTTTTTATAATTGAAGAAAAAACAGCTGCTGCACGGTCAAGAGCGACATCCCAGCTTACTCTTTCTTTTGGGTGTGATTTACTCCATCTCATTTCGGGATACAGTATTCTGTCCGAAGTATCATTAACTACATAATGTAAGTTCATTCCTTTAGAACAAAGCATTCCTCTGTTTACGGGATGGTCTTTGTCGCCTGTAACCGTCACTCCATTTTTAGAATCATTTTTTACAATAATTCCGCATCCTACTCCACAATAGGAACACGTAGTTTTGATTTCTGTATTTTGCATTATGTATGTCTTCGTTTATAAAGTAGCCTTGTAAGAATCATTATAGATGATATTACACAAACAAAAATAAGTAATAAATACGTATTAATACGTATAAAATTGATTTTATTTTGATCTTAAGCCAAATAAAATTAGAATGGTAAAAATCAGTTGCCTTTTTTGAATTATTAAAAGTATTGGGTGTTATAGCAGATTAATAATTGTGTTTTTGCAAGTTTGGTGGGGAGAAGACAGAGAATTGAAAACTAAAAGCTGCAATCTTACTTTGGGCGTGTCCCTGCGGGTCGTGCTGTACGTTCCCGCTTTTTTTCTTTATCAATTGCCTCGGGTTTTAACCCGTGGCAATTGATAAAGAAAAAAGAGCTCCACTGCCATCACTCACGCGGAATAAGAACATATTCAGTTTATTTATAAGAAATTTTAAACTAAAAAAAACTTGATGTATTTGTAAAATACATCAAGTTTTTAAGGAATAGGAAATTTGTTTTTTGTGGTATTAATTTACTTTGTACTAAGGAGAGTATGTGATCAATTATTAATTTTTTAAACCAATTTTAAAACCGTTTATATATTCGACAGGTTTTTTTCCGTCGTAAGACATATTGTCAATAAATTCAGTAGTTACAGGCTTGAAACCATCCGTATAGGGGATATCAGATTCTGTAATGAATCCTTCTTCTAGTAATAAATTTGCCGCTCGAATCCAAATATCCGGTTTGTAAACTTCCTTAATTTTGCTCAAATACCAATCGTTAGGTTTTGATTCTGTGATTTGTCCCCAACGTTTCATTTGGGTCATGAACCAAATTCCATCCGAATAATAAGGATAAGTAGCATTGTATTTGAAGAAAACATTAAAATCAGGTATGGAGCGCACATCTCCTTTTTCAAACTCAAAAGTTCCAAGCATCGAATTGTCGATTACGTGTTTCTCTCCATCCACATAGGCCGATTTTGACAAGATACGGGTGGCTTCTTTTCGGTTTTCAGGATTGTCCAGCCATTTCCCCGCTTTGATTAATGCTTTTGTAATAGCAATTGCAGTGTTCGGATATTTTGAAACAAACTCTTTGGTCATCACAAATACTTTTTCAGGATGATTTTTCCATATCTCTCTGCTCGTCACTATGGGAACACCAATGGTTTCTTCAACAGCTTGCTGATTCCATGGCTCTCCAACGCAATAGCCGTCAATCGTTCCTGATTTTAAGGTTTGAGGCATTTGTGGTGGAGCCGTAACATTCAGCAAAACATCTGCATCTGTATTTCCTTTACTTCCTTGAATGTTATTGTTGTTGTAAAAACCTGGATTTATACCACCGGCAGCCAACCAATATCGCAATTGATAATTATGCGTTGAATAAGCCGCAACAATACCAAAAGTAAAAGGTTTGTTCATTTTTTTGTAAAAATTTAAGGCTGGTTTCAAAGCATAAGATGGAATAGGGTGCACAGGCCTACCATATTCTTCTGGTATACTATCTTTCATTTTGGACCAGATAGAATTGGAAACTGTTATGGCATTTCCGTTCAAATCCATGGAATAGGTGGTGACCAATTGAGCTTGTCTTCCACATCCCACGGCTGCTGCTATCGGTTGTCCAGCTAACATCTGAGCTCCGTCAAGTTGATTGTCAACTACCTTGTCTAATATATCTCTCCAGTTGGCTTGAGCTTCTAAGGTTACAGCAAGTCCTTCATCGTCAAAATAACCTAAAAACTTAGCAATGGCAAGCGGTGCCATATCGGTTAGTTTTATGAATCCAATGGTTACGTTTGGTTTTTCCAATTGTAGTTTTTTGGTTTTCGGTGGACCTATGCTTCTTTTTTTTAAAATAGGATTGCCAGGTATTTCACTTTTAAAGCTAGTAACAGAAAATGCTATTAATAGTATTGCTGTTAATTGTAAGGATAGTTTTTTCATGGTTATTGGTTTGGCTGTTAATACTTTAGTAAATAT
Organism: Flavobacterium sp.; assembly: GCF_035760125.1. Classification (GTDB taxonomy): domain Bacteria; phylum Bacteroidota; class Bacteroidia; order Flavobacteriales; family Flavobacteriaceae; genus Flavobacterium. The sequence continues at coordinate 797 of NZ_DASTTN010000357.1, read as the reverse complement.
ACGTAATAGTACTTATTTTGTAAAATTTAAATTACGTAGTTGGTGATTTTTGAGGAAATTAAAATTATAGGTTGTTCTTTATGTTTAAATCTTAAAAAATGGTTTTTAAAAAATGAAAATCATTATTTTTAGAAGTGATTTTAGTAATCTAAAGTTTGGTAATTATTTTAAAAAGTGTTGATTAGTAGTTAATTGTGGTTTTTAATCGAAAGTATTGTTTTTTAGTCTTCTGAAAATTTTTCACTAGACTTTTTCTTTATTTATAAAAAAAAAGCTGCTTCCAAAATGGCAATTTTTTTGGAAGCAGCTATACACAAGTAATTAAAATGGAAATTATTATTTTCTATCCATTTCTTTGGATAAGATAGGTTGTTTTTCGTTCATGATTTTGGTTACAGTCAAGTGCATCCATATCAAGCATGCTGCAGATAATAGTAATATAAAAATCCAAGAGCTTGACCAAATTCCGGTAGCAGTCAATAAATAACCAAAAATGATTGGTCCAAAGAAACCACCAAGTCCACCAATCATTCCAACCATACCACCTACAACTCCTACTTCGGTTGGGAAATATTCCGGGATGTGCTTGTAAACGGCGGCTTTACCAATTCCCCATGAAATCCCGATAAGGATGACCAATACGAGATACACCCACATATTGGCGCTAAAATGAATGGCTGTTACTCCTTTGGCAATAAGTTCTTTTTTCTTTACTTCTTGATTTTCGGCCACAACGACTTGTTGCCAAGAATTACGTGTTGGGAATATGGTGTTTTCTAATGGTTTATTTACTTTCA
>NZ_DASTTN010000356.1:0-11610 GCF_035760125.1 Flavobacterium sp. | reverse complement strand
CTAGAACAAGCAATAAAAGGTCATAGTGAAATCGACATGGAATTACTACGTGTTTCTGATATCATGTCAATTTAAAGAAAGAAAAATAAAATAAAAAAAATAATTTAAATTTAATACAATGTCAAAAGTAAAATTAGGAATAAACGGATTTGGAAGAATTGGAAGAATCGTTTTTAGAGAGTCATTCAATAGAGATAATGTAGAAGTAGTTGCAATCAATGATTTATTAGATGTAGATCACTTAGCTTACTTATTAAAATATGATTCAGTTCACGGTCGTTTCGACGGAACTGTAGAAGTAAAAGAAGGAAAACTTTATGTAAACGGAAGAAATATCCGTATCACTGCTGAAAGAAATCCTGCTGACTTAAAATGGAATGAAGTTGATGTTGATGTAGTTGCTGAATGTACAGGTATCTTTACAACTATTGAAACTGCAAATGAGCACATTAAAGGTGGTGCCAAAAAAGTAATTATTTCTGCTCCATCTGCAGATGCTCCAATGTTTGTAATGGGAGTAAACCACGAAACTGCAAAAGCTTCAGACCTTGTTGTTTCTAACGCTTCATGTACTACAAACTGTTTAGCTCCATTGGCTAAAGTAATTCACGATAATTTTGGAATTGTTGAGGCTTTGATGACAACTGTTCATGCTACAACTTCAACTCAAATGACTGCTGATGGTCCTTCTAGAAAAGACTGGAGAGGTGGGCGTGCTGCTGCAATAAATATTATTCCTTCTTCAACTGGTGCTGCAAAAGCTGTTGGGAAAGTAATTCCAGAATTGAATGGAAAATTGACTGGTATGGCTTTCCGTGTTCCTACTGCTGACGTTTCTACAGTAGATTTAACCGTAAAAGTTGCTAAAGAGACTTCTTACGAAGAAATTATGGCTGTTTTGAAAAACGCTTCTGAAACAACAATGAAAGGTATCTTAGGATATACTGAAGATGCTGTTGTTTCTCAGGATTTTATTTCTGATAAAAGAACTTCAATCATTGATGCTACTGCAGGAATTGGTTTAAATTCAACTTTCTTCAAACTTGTATCTTGGTATGATAATGAATATGGATATTCAAGTAAATTGATTGATTTATCTGTACATATTGCAGGTTTAAAATAATCTATATTTTTTTACAAAATCCCATTATGTAAAATTAATGGGATTTTATTTTTTTGTTCTATTAAATGTTTTTCTCACAGGAGGTGTTTAAAATGAGGAACAAAATTCATAACCAATAAACCAAATAATATGAAATTAATAGTTGATAGTGGTTCTACTAAAGCAGATTGGATTGCAATAGATGATGATGGGAAAGTTATGTTTACCACACAAACATTAGGTTTAAATCCTGAGATTCTAAACGGTGATGAGATCGTTGATCGCTTGAATGACCGTTTTGATATATTACAAAATAAAAAAACAGCCACACATTTGTTTTTCTACGGTGCTGGTTGTGGTACAGAAAGAATGAAAAGCATGCTTTCTCAAATTTTTAAAACTTATTTTCCAAATGCAATTGTAGTTGTAGAGGAAGATACTTATGCAGCTGTTTTTGCTACAACTCCAAAAGGTGAAAAAGCAATTGTGAGCATATTGGGTACCGGTTCAAACTGCAGTTATTTTGACGGCAAAGTTTTAGAACAAAGAGTGCAATCATTAGGCTATATCGTTATGGATGATTGTAGTGGTAATGTTTTTGGAAAACAATTAATCAGAAAATACTATTTTAATAAAATGCCAAAAGAGTTGGCTGATGTTTTTGAAAAAGAGTATGATGTTACTCCTGATTATGTTAAAAATAAGTTGTACAAAGAGCCAAATCCAAATGCATATCTTGCCACTTTCGCGAAATTCTTAATTCAAAATAAAGACCATGAATTTTGCAGAAAAATAATTTTTAAGGAAATGAAATCTTTCATTAAAAATTATATCAAGCAATTTGAAAATTGTAAAGAAGTACCTGTACATTTTGTAGGTTCTATTGCTTTTTATTTAAAAGATGAATTAGCAGAAATTTTTGAAAAACACGAATTACAATTAGGTAATGTATTAAGAAGACCTATTGATGGTTTGATTGCTTATCACGTAGCAAATAATTAATAATATGGAAATCGCAATTATTGCTCATGACGGTAAAAAAGAAGATATTGTTAAGTTTTTAATTAAAAACCGCGAGGTGTTACAGCAAGAAAACATACAATTTATTGCAACAGGAACAACTGGTGGAAGAGCTGAAGCTGCTGGTTTCAAAACTAGAAGAATGCTTTCGGGTCCATTGGGAGGTGATGCTCAAATTGCTGGAAGAGTTGCCGAAGGTAAAACACAGATGGTTTTATTCTTCAAAGATCCTCTTTCAAGTCATCCACATGAGGCAGATGTTAATATGCTTATACGTGTTTGTGATGTACATAACGTGCCGTTGGCAACTAATGAAGCAACAGCACAATTATTGATTAATGCTATAGCACAGCAATCATAGATATTTCTACATTTACATTTTTTGGCAAACAAGCCACTTGAACCGTTTCACGAGCTGGAGCGGTTTTTTCATTAAAATAAGATCCATAAACAGAGTTAATGCTTCCAAAATCATTCATATTCATGATGAAAATGGTAGTTTTCACAACATTCTCAAAAGTCATTCCAGCTGCCTCAAGAACGGCTTTCATGTTTTCCATCACCTGTTTGGTTTCTGATTCAATGTTATCTACTACCAATTCCATAGTAGTCGGATTAAGTGCAATTTGACCAGAGGTATATAAAGTATTCCCTTTTAATACAGCTTGATTATATGGTCCAATTGGTGCAGGGGCTTTTTCAGTGTAAATTATTGTTTTCATAACTTATGTGTTTAGAGTTATTCTATTGATTAGTAAGTTTTCGTTTTTCCCATTTAATGTCACTTAGTACACCAGATTTGATTCCAATGAAAAAATTCCAACTGGCACTATCTCCAAAAGGAGTCCAGTTGAAAGCCATTCTCCAGCTCATTAAATCTCTCTCAAAACGAAGTTGTGTAAAGGTAACACCCTTTTGGACAAAATCATATCCTGTAGAAATTCCTGCTTTCCATTTTGGTGTTAAATCGGCATTTGCAGAAATCATAATAGAATTTCCAGTTATTTTTTTCTCTCTATTATTGTTTCCGTACGTCAAGGAATAAGCAAATGTCATGTCCCATGGTAATTTTGATCTAAAGAATTCTGAAACAACATCTTCTCCTTCATTGTCCTCGTCAAACTGGCTTTTTCTAATATTATTAGCATCAATATTTGATCCAAATAAATCATCTTCACGCCCTCCGTTTCTTTTACCTTGATCGTTTTTGTCTTTTTCTTTTTTCTCTTTTGAACTTGATATTGAATAATTCATTGTCAAATTGGCGCTTGTCATTCTGAAAAGACTTCCTCCATTATTGATATTATAAACATTTATTCTAGTACCGGAATTGTCAATTGCGTATGGATCCAAGGTTGCTCCAAAATTTGCACTCAATTTATTGTCAAAAAATTGAGTTCCACCGCTTACTCTTACTGGAGCCCAAGCAAGTTCTTTAGCATCAAAATTATAACTGGTTGAAAAATTTAAATTATTAAGCAGCATTATTTTTTTAGCTTCAGTTTTGGTACTATCCTTATCCGCTACTTTTGCTTCAAATGTATTGCTAAGATTGAAACCTACAAAATTAGAACTATTCATTCCAGGAGTACCATACATACCTCCTTCAAATCGAGTGTAGTCTTTTTGCATTGTGCCACTACCATCAGTTGCATAAGTGTCATAATATTTCTCAAAACTTGGAGTATAACTATGTGAAATAGCTGGGCGCATTACATGTCGAATAGATTTTATTTTTTTGTCTTCTCCAAAATTGAATGTACCATAAATTGTAGTTCCAACACTAGTTGAAGAAGAATACGTCCTAAAAGAGTCAAATCCTTTTACATCAGTGGTAACAACAGTACTTAATTGGTCGTCATAATGTTTGTTGATTGTATTGAAATACCAAACTTCTTCATAGTTTAAAGAAGAAGAAACGCTAAAATATTTGAAAATTTTGAAGTTAGTACTTACTGGAATTGTCTGTTGGAATCCAAGTTCTCCATCTCGGAACATTTCAGGTTTAAAAAACAATGAATCGGTTGTTACAAAGCTGTTTTTTCCGTTTAAATTGTATTGTAGGTTTATGTTTTTGAAGATTCCCTTTTTTGCTCCGTCATTTATTGCGAACGGATAAATACGATCTAAGCTAAACTGTAGCGTAGGAAGAGTCATGTTGATCACTTTTGTATTCGTATTTTGCGAATGGGTCGCAGTTAGTGATATTCTACTTTCTGGAACTGAATGGAATACTGTGCTATACGATATGGAGGAACTCAAAGTATTGTTTAATGAAGATCCTACATTGATTTGATTAATTGTTTTTTTGAAATATTCACTACTTCCTAAATTCACAGAAGCTGAAAAAGTGGAATTTGGATTAGCTTTCGAATCTTGAGAATGCGACCATTGAATGTTGTAAATTTTAGTTTTAGAATAATCTGGATATCCTCTTTCACTGATGATATTGTTCTCAAATCTAATATTGACATTCCCTTGATAATGGTATCGATTGGCATAAGAGGATTGTGCATTTATACCGTAACTTCCATTAGTATAGTAATCTCCAAGTAGCGTTAAATTATAATGATCGCTTAAAGCAAAATAATATCCTCCATTTTGAAGTGAAAAACCTTTGTCGTTGGAATCATTATAAGATGGTAATATAATCCCCGAAGTACTCGTTTCTTTTGAAAGAGGGAAATAAGCAAAAGGCAAAAATATTGGCGTAGGTACTCCTTCAATTACCATATTGGTGAAACCTGTAACTATCTTTTTACCAGGAATAAATTTTATTTTATTGGTCTGAAAATAATATTCGGGATTATCTACATCTTTTGAAGTGGTAAATCGTGCTCCTTTTAGGAAATAAACAGAATCATTTTCTTTTTTTGTTATGGCCGCTTTTACGTTAAATTCTCCTTGTGTAGATCTTGAATTCCAAATTAATGCTTTTTTTGTTTTAAAATTAAAACGAATTGAATCGGGTTCGATGACATTTGAACCTTGCTTGAAATTTGGAAATTGAGTGTAATTGCCAAGTGAATCTTTTATTCTTCCAGCATAAACCTCATTTTTTTCATAATCCATTACTATAATACCCGATTTTAATTCAACATCTTGGTAATATAATTCGGCTTTATCGTATAAAGTAATGAGTTTCTTTTTCTGTTCAATCTTTGTATAATTTTCCGCTTTGTATTTTACCTTGCCATTAAGGAAGTTTTTTTTAACCTTAATAGTGTCTAGTTTTATGGTGTCAGTAGGTGATTCAGCCAAAGGATTTTTAATATTATCTTCTTGGATCGGTTTCTTAACTTCTTGTTTCTTAGAAGGAATTGCTGTTTGTTTCTTTTTTATATCTTGTGAATATAAATTAGAACATCCTAAAGATAGGAAAATTGATAGTAAAACGATATTAAATAAGTTTGTATGCAAAGGTTTAAATGCTATTTTTGTAAAATGAAGACTCGAATATTCGCGTGCCAAAATTACTATAATTTTTTGGCAAAAATAATCAAATCATAAATTTATAACGGAAGTCTTATAATTAAATTAACTAATAGATGTATATATCAAAAAAAATAAAAATTGCATTCACATTTTTATTAGTGATGTTGGCAGTCGATTCGTATAGTCAATCCAATGATTTTAAAGTTACTTTAGATGCTGGTCATGGAGGTCATGACTTTGGTGCTAATTATAATGGACGAGTAGAGAAAAATATTGCATTGGCTATTGTTTTAAAAGTTGGTAAAATTTTGGAATCGTACCCGAAGATAGATGTTATATACACAAGAAAAACAGATGTTTTTATAGATTTGATAGAGCGTGCCAATATTGCCAATAGAGCTGATTCCCATATTTTTGTTTCTATACACTTGAATGCTAATAAAAATACCGCTGCAGATGGTACCGAAACCTATGTGATGGGTATGAATAAGATCGCTTCAAATCTCGAAGCTGCCAAAAAAGAAAATGCGGTAATCACAATGGAAAAAGATTATAAGCAAAAATACGAAGGTTTTGATCCAAATTCTCCCGAAACAATGATTGGTATGACTTTGATGCAAGAAGAATATTTAGATAATAGTATTTCATTAGCAGGTAAGGTAGAAGATGAATTTGCAAAACTAGGTAAGAAATTAAGACATGGGGGAGTGAAGCAAGCACCATTTATGGTTTTACATAAAGCGTATATGCCAAGAGTTTTGATTGAAACTGGTTTTATATCTAATCCTGTTGAAGGTGATTTATTAAATTCTGAAGAGGGGCAAAATGATATTGCTAGAGCTATTGCTAATGCTATAATCAGTTATAAATATGATTATTTTGGAGATGGAGGAGCAGAAACTTTTGGAGAAAAACCTTCTCAAATCCTTAAAGAAAATCCTGTGAAAAGTTCTGAAATTCCAGAGGTTAATAAACCAGAAGTAGATAAAGGAATCATTAAAAAAGACACTCTAGGTTCAATTTATAAAATTCAGCTTTCGGCCAGTAAAAAAAAGTTAGCATTGGAACCTAAAAACTTCAAAGGCTTACAAAATGTGAAACTTGTTTATGAAGATAATATTTATAAATATTTGTATGGTGAAATCTCAGATTATGAAGAAGCCAAGAACCAATTAAATGATGTGAAATCCAAAGGATATAATTCAGCTTTTTTAATCGCATTCAAAAATGGAAAAAAAATAAGCATTCAGGAAGCAATCAAATAATACTTATAAATTCGAATATTTTATATTAAATTTGCCCATTAAAAAAACAAAAATTTTGAAAATTACAAGAGAAATAAAAACTGCCATTTTAGTTATCACATCAATCTTATTATTCCTCTGGGGATACAGTTTTTTAAAAGGAAAAGACCTTTTTAATAGTTATAAAACTTTTTATGTTGAGTATGCAAACGTAGAAGGGCTTGCACCTTCTGCTCCAGTAACAATCAATGGACTAAGCATTGGAAAAGTGAAAACTATTACGATTAGTGAAAAAGGAACTTTATTGGTAGAATTACAAATAGATACTGATTTCCCAATTTCAAAATCAAGTACGGCTACAATTTATGACGCCAGTCTTATTGGAGGTAAGCAAGTTGCCATTCATCCAAATTATACAGACAAAATTATCGCCGAAAATGGAGATTATCTAACGGGTAATGTTGAAGTTAGTCTTATGGCTTCTTTAGGTGATAAGGCAGCTCCAGTCATGACTAAAGTTGAAAAATTAATGACTAGTGCTGATAAATTAATTACAAGTTTTAATTCCGTTTTAGATGCAAAAGGACAAGCAGATTTAAAAAAGAGTTTAGCTGAACTTAGTGCTACTATGGAACAGTTTCATAAGGTGGCTTCAAATGCTAATGTGATTTTGGATGAAAATAAAGGACAGCTGAAAGGTGTGGTTTCTAATTTCAATAAAGTCTCTGATAATTTTGTTAAAATTTCAGATTCATTGAATAAAGCCGATTTAGGTCTTACTGTTAGGAATTTGAATGCTACATTAAGTAAGGTAGATGGATTAATGAAAGGTTTAGAATCTGGAAAAGGAACTATGGGTAAATTGCTGAAAGACGAAGCCTTATATGCTAATTTAGAAAAAACTTCCAAAGAGCTGGAATTACTTTTACAGGATGTAAGATTAAATCCAACTCGTTATGTAAATGTTTCTGTTTTTGGTAAGAAAAACAAACCATATGTTGCTCCAAACGATTCTATAACAAAAGTTAAAAACTAGTATTTATGAGTTACCTTAGTAATGTGTTATTTGCCATAGTATTGATTATTGGATTCGGGTATTTTTATTCGAATGTAAAAAAAATCATTAGGAATATTAATCTAGGTGTTGATGTTAATCGTAAAGATAATGCAAAAGCACGTTGGAGAAATATGGCAATGATTGCTCTTGGGCAATCCAAAATGGTAAAAAGACCCGTTGCTGGAATACTACATATTATAGTATATGTCTGATTTGTTATCATCAATATCGAATTATTGGAAATTATTATTGATGGTTTATTTGGAACGCATAGAATTTTTGCTCCTATTGGAGTTGTATATGATATTTTAATTGGCTCTTTTGAAGTATTAGCTTTTTTAGTCTTATTTGCAGTTACTGTATTTTTGATAAGAAGAAATATCGTTAAACTGAGAAGATTTATTCATTCTGATTTAAAAGGCTGGCCAAAAAGCGATGCTAATTACATCTTGTATTTTGAGATTACTTTAATGACTTTGTTTTTATTAATGAATGCCTCTGATTTTCATTTGCAAAATGTACCTGGAGGTTTTTCACATTTTATAAAAGCGGGTTCTTTTCCAATAAGTCAATTTATTGCTCCTATTTTCAACGGAATGTCTAATGAATTGGTGATGTTGTTGAATGAAGGATTTTGGTGGTTGCACATCGTTGGGATTTTGGTTTTTATGAATTATTTATATTTTTCAAAACACCTACATATTTTATTGGCTTTTCCAAATACTTATTTTGCTAATTTAAATCCTCAAGGACAGTTCGATAATTTGGCTTCTGTGACTGCTGAAGTAAAATTGATGATGGATCCTAATGCTGATCCATTTGCGGCAGCGCCAGTTTCTGAAAATGAAGCTCCAAGTAAATTTGGTGCCAGTGATGTTCAGGATTTAAACTGGGTTCAATTGTTAAACGCCTACACTTGTACTGAATGTGGTCGTTGTACTTCCTCTTGTCCAGCCAATCAAACAGGAAAAAAATTATCTCCTCGTAAAATTATGATGGATACAAGAGATAGATTAGAAGAAGTAGGAAAAAATATTGATGCCAATAAAGGTGTTTTTGTGCCGGACAATAAATCTTTATTGAACGATTACATAACTCCAGAGGAATTGTGGGCTTGTACTTCTTGCAACGCTTGTGTAGAGGAATGTCCAGTAAATATCAGTCCGCTTTCTATCATTATGGATATGAGACGTTATCTTGTAATGGAACAAAGTGCCGCTCCAATGCCTATTAATGCGATGATGACCAATATCGAGAATAATGGTGCGCCGTGGCAATACAGCCAACAAGACCGATTGAATTGGAAAAACGAAAATTAGTCTTATCTCGTTTTTATTATAAAAAAAAATATAAAACACATCTAAATTAAGGCTTTTGCCTTTGTTGTGAAAAAAATACAAAAGTTATGTCAGAAAATTTAATTGTGCCAACAATGGCCGAAATGCTTGCCCAAGGAAAACAACCAGAAGTTTTATTTTGGGTAGGTTGTGCAGGAAGTTTTGACGATAGAGCAAAGAAAATAACAAAAGCATTTGTGCGAATACTAAATCGTTCCAATGTTTCTTTTGCCGTTTTAGGTGCAGAAGAAAGTTGTACTGGAGACCCAGCAAAAAGAGCTGGAAATGAGTTTTTGTTTCAAATGCAAGCCATGATGAATATCGAAGTGCTTAACGCTTATGAAGCAAAAAAAATTGTTACTGCTTGTCCACATTGTTTTAATACTTTAAAAAATGAGTATCCGGAATTAGGAGGACATTATGAAGTAGTACATCATACAGAATTTCTTAAATCATTGTTAGATTCAGGACGTTTGACTATCGAGGGAGGACAATTTAAAGGGAAGCGTATTACTTTCCATGATCCTTGTTATTTAGGCCGTGCCAATAATGTGTATGAAGCGCCGAGAGATTTAATTCAGAAATTGGATGTTGAATTACTTGAAATGAAACGTTCAAAAGCAAATGGCTTATGTTGTGGTGCAGGTGGAGCGCAAATGTTTAAAGATGCAGAACCAGGTAATAAAGAAATTAATGTAGAAAGAACAGAAGATGCTCTTGAAACAAAACCAGATATTATTGCTGCAGGCTGTCCTTTCTGTAACACAATGTTGACTGATGGAGTTAAAAACAAAGAAAGAGAAGGAGATGTTAAAGTAATGGATATTGCCGAATTGATTGCCAACGCTCAGGATTTGTAATGAGCAGTTGTGAATAAATTATTTTGCATCAGAAAGTAATCTAAACCAAAAATCTGCGTTTATTTCTTATTAGAAGCTAAATGCTAAAAATTAAAAATATGCAGTTAAAAACTGCAATCTTAAATAATAAATACCATGTACGTTCCTTTTGAAAATTTACCCGAAGAATCTAGAATTTGGATTTATCAATCGAATAGAAAATTTTCGGATGCCGAGTTTTCTGAAATCGAAACTGATTTGCAATCTTTTCTTAACGAATGGGCGGCACACGGAACTAGTCTTGAATCTTCGTATTTGTTGAAATATAATCGTTTTATTATTATATCAGTAAATCAAGAAGTTCAAGCAGCAACAGGATGTTCGATTGATTCCTCAGTTGAATTTATCCAAAGCTTAGAAAAAAAATACAATGTTGATTTGTTGGATAAAATGAATGTAACCTTCAAATTGGGAGAACACATTGCTCACAAACCATTGATTGATTTCAAAAAAATGGTAAAAGACAAAGCAGTTACCGAAAACACAATTGTCTTTAATAATTTGGTTAACAATATCGAAGAGTTTAATGAATCTTGGGAAGTTCCCGCAATAGACAGTTGGCACAGCCGATTTTTTTAAATCAATAAGAAAGTCAATATGTCTAAAATTCTTCCCCTTTTTGCTTTCTTTTTTTGCTTTTCAATTTCAAATGCCCAAAATTCGGATATAGATCTTTTAAAGAAAATAAATTTAAATAGAAATACAAATCTCGAATCAACAATGATTGGGATTACTAATAGTGCCATGCCGGTAAGCATTGGTACTCCTATTATTATTTATGCAGTCGGATTAATTGAAAAAGACAGTACTACAAAGAAAAAAGCAATTTTCATTGGTGAATCTTTAGCAGCTTCGACATTTATCTCTTTGGCGTTAAAAAGTATTACCAAAAGAGATAGACCTTATGTTACTTATCCGGAAATAGATAATGTTACAGAGGAAGCTAGCTATTCTTTTCCTTCGGCTCATACTTCAGCCGCATTTGCAACAGCAACCTCATTGAGTATGGCTTACCCAAAATGGTATGTTATTGCTCCGTCTTTCTTATGGGCTGGTGCGGTAGGATATTCCCGTATGTACTTGGGCGTACATTATCCAACCGATGTTTTGGCTGGAGCAATTGTAGGTAGTGGTTCTGCCTTTTTGTGTTATAAATTGAATAAGTGGATTAATAAAAAAAGAACTCCTCACCAGAAAAAGCTTTGGGAGTAATTATTTGGTTCTGACTATATTCGATTTACTTATATTTAGCTTTTTAAATTTATTTTATTTTAATTTTAAAGCGTATTTTTGTTTTTGTGAAATGGACTAGTACGATATTGTCAATTGTTTTTTTATTGCTTTCCTGCTTGCCTTGTGCAGATAAGGATGCTAATAGTTTACCACATACTCTTGTAGAAAAAAGTAGTTCAGAGCATAATCAGGATAATGATGCTTGTTCTCCATTTTGTATTTGCAATTGTTGTAGTTCTCATGTTTTTGCTTTCGACAATACTGTTAGTAGTCTTGATTTTGT
>NZ_DASTTN010000355.1:0-11186 GCF_035760125.1 Flavobacterium sp. | reverse complement strand
AATATTCGATTTTCCTTTTGAACCGTTTTTGGTAGTAAGAATTACAACCCCACCTGCAGATCTGGAACCGTAAATTGCGGTAGCGGCAGCATCTTTTAATACAGTCATCGATTTTACGTCAGACATATTCAAGAAAGAAATGTCACGGGTTGCAACACCATCAACAACATAAAGTACGTCGTTGTTTCCTAGTGTGCCTTCCCCTCTAATACGTATTTTAAGACCATCTCCAGGAGCACCTGTATTGGCAGACACAGAAACACCTGCAACTTGTCCTTGCAAAGCCTGACCCACATCGGCTACTTTTGTTTTAGCCAATTCCCCCATGTCTACTTGCGCTACAGCACCTGTTATCGATTGCTTTTTTAGACTAGAATACCCTACAACAATTACTTCGTCTAATTTTTGTGAATCACTTTCTAGTTTGGCATTCACTACAGCTTGTCCATTAACAGCAATTTCTCTGTTTTTATATCCAATGTAACTAAATACCAAAACAGCATCAGCACTTACATTATTTAAAGTATAGTTTCCATCAAAATCTGTTGAAGTGCTTAAGGAGGTTCCTTTTACAACAACATTCACCTGAGGTATTGGACCGCTGTTATCCGAAACGTTCCCTTTTACTGATTGAGCATGCATTATGCTTCCTGATAATAGTATTCCAAATAGGAATAAATTATAAATAATTTTCTTTTTCATCATAGTGAATTATTAAATTGATTACTAATTCGAGTTAAATTTTTCATGTCAATAAAAATTAGGTTGATTAAATGCGTTAATAGTTTTTTTTATAATCAAAAAACGATTTCGTAAATTTATTCAGTAGACACAAAAAAAGGTGTACACTATTTCTTCAAAAGTGTACACCTTTACAAAAGATGTTGATTTTCAGTAATTTAAAAAATAATACTTAGTATTTTGCCTTGTGTTTTAATTGATAATTTTTTGGAGTCAAATTATACATCTTATTAAACTCACGGTAAAAATAAGATCGGTTATTAAACCCTGATTGGTAACATACCTCAGATACTGTGAGTACATTTTTACGCAAAAGTTCTGCTGCATATTTTAATCGTATCGTTCGAATTAAATCTCCCGGAGTAAAGCCAAAAATCTGTTTAACTTTTCGATACAATTGCGAATTACTGATACCCAATTCTTTTTCAATAAATAAGCTTTGAAGATTTTCATTATCAATATTGGAACGAATCAGTTCAATCACTTTTTTTACAAAATCTTTTTCATCATTGTTTATTGGCAACGTAGACAAATTCTCAGTAAGCGTATCTTGTGTAAAATGTTTTAGTATTAATTCTTTTTCTTCAAGAAGTTTTTGGATTCTTATTAATAAATGGTCCGGATAAAAAGGTTTCGGAATATAGGAATTAGCACCGCTCTCTAACCCTTCAATTCTATGAATAACAGAATCTTTTGCAGTAAGCATAATAAACGGAATGTGACAGGTCTTGATATCCTGCTTGATTTTTTTACAAAGTTCTACCCCATCCATCATCGGCATCATTACATCGCTGATAATAATGTCGGGCATTTCCTTTTCAAGAATCTCAAGGGCTTCCAGTCCATTATAAGCAGGTATGATTTTATATTTCTCCCCTAATAAATCATCAAGAAACAAATGAATTTCCTTCTCGTCCTCAACAAGTAAAATTGTTTGGCGAGTGTCTTGAATATCTTCTAATGAAACAATTTTATCAGGTGTATCATCGGACTTGTTCGGAATCTCTTCAAGGATGTTTTTAAGATGATGCGAAATCAAAATCGGGCTTACTTCTACATCCAATTCTTTTTCGGTAAAAGATTCTTTACTACAAGGAATGAGAACGGTAAAAGTGGTCTGTTCATTAGCTATGCTTGAAACCAGAATTTCCCCTCTTAATACGGTCACCAGTTTTTTAATATAAGCTAACCCAATACCGGTCCTAAACAAATCATTGTCTGGCGCTTTATTTGTATCCGACAGAAAAAATCGATCAAATAACGAGTCTAATTTCTCTTTCGGAATTCCGTTTCCAGTATTTACTATTGTAATGTTCAACCTTTTGGAATCATCCTGAAGCGTAAACTTAACATCAATTTTCCCTTTTATTGGAGTGTATTTGAATGCGTTTGACATTAGATTAAACACTATTTTTTCAATCTTATCTTTGTCAAACCAGCCTGGTAATACAGACGGTATATCAAGATTATAATCAATCTTTTTATCCAATGCCCATTCATCAAACAATTCAGCTATTTGTTCTACCAAGCTAACAAGATCAAATTCTCTTGCATTTATTTCCAGATAATCATATTCAGCTTTTCGAAACTCTAATAATTGTTGTGTCAAAAACAATAACCTTGACGAATTACGCTGAATCATCTGTAGAAACTTTTGATTGCGTTCGCTAAGATTTGCCGTTTCGGATAGTTTTTGAACGGGACCAACAATCAAAGTCAAAGGAGTCTGAAATTCATGGGCAATATTCGTGAAAAATGTAAGCCTGTTTTCGTGAAGTTCTTCCTCTCTCTTCCTAAAAAGAATGTTTTGACTCAATGATTGTCTCTTTTTGTAATAACTCAACACAAAGAGCACAAAGAGGGTTGTTAATATTAAATAAATAACAAGAGCTAGATTGGATTGCCAAAAAACGGGTTTAACCCTAATATCTATAGCGTGAACTGGTTTGCTCCAAACTCCGTCGCTATTGGTCCATTTTATCCACAAAGAATAATTCCCCTTTGGAACGTTTGTAAAAGAAATAATTCTTCGATTATTAATGGTATTCCAACCCTTATCAAAATGCATCAATTGATACGCATATTGACATTTTTCACTGTTAACATAAGTCAAAGCTGCCAATTCGATGTCAAAAAAGTTTTGATTGTGATTTAAGACAATCGATGGATTCGTTTTTGAATCAGGAGATATCACTAATCCTTGATAATACGGAATAGGCTGATTTTGACCACTGATTTTATCTATCAGAATATCAGGAATAACAGAAGACTCTTTTATTTTTTGTGGCAAAAAATAATTAAATCCTTTTATTCCTCCCATAAAAACAAAATCCGACTTCATATCTTGATAAAATGCACCGTCGGCAAATTCGTTATTCTGAAGCCCTTCGTTTTTGGTATAATTAATGAACTTAGAACCGTTAATATTAAAATTAGACAAACCAAAATTCGTACTTATCCAAAGATTGGACTTTTTATCAGAAACAATTCCATGAATAGTATTATTAGGCAATCCTTCTTTGACCGTATAGCTCTTAAAAACTGCTTCTCCGTTACTCTTTAAATCTTCCAATAAATTCAAACCAAAACTTGTTCCTATCCAAAGTCGATTATTTACATCAGTTTGTAAACACAAAATATCATTATTGGATAAACTTTTGGGGTTATTCTTGATATTTTTATACGTACGAAATTCTTCAGTTTTTTTATCAAAAAGATTAAGACCTCCCAATCGAGTTCCAATCCAAAGCTGATTGTCATTCCTAGGAACTATAGAAAAAATAATATTACTACTTAATGATTTTGCTTTATTGCTATCAGCAAGGTATCTTTTGAATTCTGTTACTTTCAACTTTTCTCCCGAACGCACAATTTTACAGCGAATCATTCCGTAGCCATTAGTTCCAAGCCAAATAAATCCAGTTGAATCCTGAGAAATAGTGTAAGTTGATTTAAAATAATCACATTTATCATTGCCTTCAATAGCAGACCAATTGATAAGTTTAGATTTTTTTAGATCAAAAACCGTAACTCCATCCCCATCTGTGCCAACAAAAACAAGATTATCTTGACCTTTACACAAAGCAAATACGGCATTATTGATAGAACTGTTACTTTCGTTGAAGTTTTGATATTGTAAAGCTTTATCAGGATTTAGATAAAAATTAGAGGAAAAACGAAACAATCCTTTTCCTTTTGTACCGACCAAAAAAGAATTTCCGTCCACCTCCAGAAATGTTCTGATAATTCCCCCGTCCAGCTCAGGAACTTGCGCTTTTGAAATTAAATTAAAAGCTTTTTTCTGTGGATATATTTTAAATAAACCATCTCCATCCGTTCCTGTCCAAAGCACATTTTCACTTCCTTGTATCAATGTGGTAACCTTTTGACTTTTCAGGTATTTCAACCATGGTTTGGAAACGATATTCCCTGAATTATCCATTATAAAATAACCCGATTTACCAGAAAACACAATTCCATCTGGAATATGACCAATGATATTATCAATATTTTGAGTCGATAGCGTTTGATTTTCATTATCGGATAAAGAATGTAAAATAGCATTTCCTGAACTTGGAATGACACATACTTTTTGATTAGAAATCACTTCAAACGTGCGAATACTTTTTGAGATTAATTCTACTTTTGAAATTACCTTTTTTCCATTATTCACTGATTTAAGAGACAAAGCATAGAGTTCATTGCTCTCAAACAATACCAATAATTCTCCTGTTGGAGAAAATTCCATTTTTTTGACCGCTTTGGTCGAAAGTTTTTTGCTATTTAATAATTGAAAAGCAGTTCCATCAAAATAACCAATTCCCCAATCTTTTACGGCACAAAACACTTTTTTGGAAGCATCCAATGCCATGTTGAATTCTGATTCTGATAATGGTGGTTTATTTTCTCTGGAAAAGTAAAATCGCTGGAATGCATCTGTTTTTTTATTATAACGATTAATACCATGAATGGTCAATATCCAAATCTGACCAGCATCATCTTCGGCTATTTTAAGGATTACCTGATTGCTCAGACTGTTTTCATTATCCAATTCTGGCCTAAAAATCTTGAAATTATTTCCGTCATATCGGCTTAATCCGTCCCAAGTTCCAACCCAAAGTAAATTCTCAGAATCTTGAAAAATGGCATTAACAGAACTATTAGACAATCCTTTGGTATTATCCAATTGTTCCAACGAATATTTTAAATCTAAAACTTTTGATGAATCTAAAAGCGATTTGTGATTATTATCAATCTCCATCTTTTTAGTTTCTCCAATACTTTTAGCTACTCCATTATTTAAGGATGCACCTTCCTCTTTATGATTACATGAAATAAAGCCTGCAAAAATAAAGCTGATGAATATAATTTTAACTTTCAATTTAATAAATGTTTATTAGTTTCCTCTCAAACAACCATTTGATTATTAGCACTGCCACATAAATTACTTGCGTTTCCTTTATTAAGCTATAAACAGCAATCTAATTATTTCGGAGGTACATAACAATACAGGAAGAAGATTTTTTTTATACAGGAACTGAGGTAATTATCCAGTACCCAAATGTACAAAAAAAGCTAAGTCATTTAAATCATTCGTAAAATTGTTTGTAAAGCATTCCTAATGACAATCACATTCTTAAAACAGTCCATCATGAAATCTTACAATTAAATCATCACCCCTTCTGATTCAGTTCTAAATCCAATAATTTAATTCCCAATTCATTTTGCAGAAAAAATAAGGTTTCAACAGTAAAATTATGCGTACCACTCAGCCATTTGTCAATCACTGAATTATTTTTATTGATTTTTTTCGCAAATTCATACTTTTTTAAGCCTGCCGCTTCGATTGCATCAGAAATTTTAATAGCCAATCGCTGTTTGTTCTCCTTTTTATCCAATTCTTCTTTAGAAATATTTTCTATAAGAGATTCTAAGATTAAACTATTGTAGGTTTTGGGTGTGCTGTTTGTCTTTTTTCTATTCATAATCATCAAAATCAAAAGGGTTAATTTCCTTGAAAATCCAATAAAATAAGGCTTAGCAGTATTCCTTCAATTATTAAAGAACTGTACAGAAAATAAAAGCTGTTTCTAATAAAAGAAACAGCTTTTACTAACTAAACCAAATTAATTATATTCACACTCATCAAAATGAGTACAATCTTATATTTATTCTGCCTTACATTTACTTTTACAAATGCCAAAACCTATTTTAGCTGAATGGTAACCTCGGTCGGTTTTAACCAAGTACTAGTAAACTTAACTGTTATCGGTTCGTTACCTCCTGTTGCTTGGATATAAGCTACCAAATGACCATGAAATACCCTCTGAACATTGTCGGTATAATCACTCATATCCGTATTATTTCCTGCTTCCAATCCCAATAAAGTACCTGATCCAGTTACGTTACAAGTAACTTCATTATCTGAAAGCATTACTGGCAAGCCTTTTTCATCCAGCACTTGCACAATTACTTTTGCAACTCCATTTTCCTTATTGATTGCGATGTTTTTTTCATTAATCACCAAAGCGTTTGGCTGTTGAGAGGATTGTATTGCATATCGGCTTACTACTTTGTTATCATTACTTAATCCGATTGCTTCCAACTTACCTGAAGCATAAGGGATGTCCCAATAGATAATTCCTGTTTGTTCATCATACTTTTTCTCTTCTCCAACCACTTTTCCGTTTAATTCCAAGCGGGCTTTGGCAGCGTTAGTGTAACAAACTACTCTAATCAATTGTCCATCATTGTAATTATTCCAAATAGGCCAAGCATCTTTAGAAAGCTCTTTTTCATTATTGCTAATGTAAGTTCCTGCGTAAATCATTGGTTTATCCGACCATAATGATTGACGGAAATATCCTCTTGGCTTAATAATCCCTGCAAGATCAACCAATCCTGAATAGAAACCTCTTGATGGCCATGCATTAGATTCACCCAAATAATCAATACCAGTCCATAAAAACTGTCCAAAAATGTGTTCATTATTTTTTACGGCTAACCATGGTTCCATATCATGAACATTCTCACTGCCGAAAATAACTCTGTTTGGATACTTTTTATGATCTGAAGCATATTTGCTTTCTGTATAATTGTATCCTGTAATGTCTAAAGCTCCTGGATATTCTGTTTCGTTAGACATTGCGACTCCAGCCAATCCAGCCGTTGTTGGACGAGATTTATCATATTTTTTCACAGCTGCTACAAGACGTTTGGCTATTCCTCCAAGACGCATCGCATCTGGTGCATCTTTTTTGTAGCCACCATAATTCGCTTGTCCGAAACCTTCTGTTCCTTTATCCAGAACTGGATGTGAATACGGATCATTTGGATAATCTACTTCATTACCAATACTCCATCCAAATACAGAAAGATGATTTCGGTCGCGACGTACCATGTCTTCCAAATCTTTCTCACCCCAATCAACAAATATATCATTAGAGCCTTCAAAGCCGGGAGTACCTACGTTCCATCCTGTTAACCATTTACGTTTAGGAAATTCCCATTCGTCATACGCTTCGTTAAGTACCAATAATCCCAATTCATCACAAAGGTCATAAAAATAGGGAGCCTGTGGATTATGGCTGGTACGAATAGCATTTACCCCTATTTCTTTCAACGTTTGCAATCTTGTTTTCAAAACATCTCTAGGCACTGCAGTTCCTAAAACTCCAGCATCATGATGTAAACAAACTCCTTTCATTTTCATCCATTTGCCATTAAGGGCAAAACCTTTATTTGCATCGAAAGTAAAAGTTCTAAAACCTGTTGAGGTTACCGTTTTGTCGATTGGTTTACCATCCTCCAAAACCGTTGTTTTTAACTGATAGAGATTAGGATGCTCTAAATCCCATAACTTAGGACTTTGTACGTTTATTTTGGTTGCAATTTTATTCTCCTTATTGGCTTCAACAAAAACTTTTTGAGAACTTTTGGCCACTACTTTTCCGTCAATACTCAAAAGCTCATTTACAACGGTAAGATTTGTTTTAGAAGCAGAACCGTTTTCTAAAGCTACTTCTACATTCAAAGTTCCAGTTCCATTAGTGACTTCCGGATAAGTATAAACACCCCATTGTGCAATATGTACAGGATTTGAATAAATCAACCATACATCACGGTAAATTCCTGAGCCAGTGTACCAACGCGAATCGGCACTTTTACTGTGATCAACACGTACAGCAATGATATTGTCTTCTCCATATTTTACAAATGGAGTGGCATCATAAGTAAATGAAATAAATCCATTAGGGCGTTTCCCTAAAGAATGTCCGTTAATGAAAACTTCGCTTCTATTATACACACCTTCAAAATATAAATAGACTTTTTCTCCACGTTTTGCTTGAGGAATATTCAATGTTTTTCGGTACCAGCCAATACCTCCTGGCAAATAACCAGTACAACTCGCTAAAGTTGGGCTCAATCTCCCTTCAACACTCCAATCGTGTGGCACATTCACAGATTGCCATTTACTGGCATCATAAGTTGTGTTTTGAGCACTAGGAGTATCCTGAAGCGTAAACTTCCAGTTGTCGTTAATTTTTTTTGAATCCCCAAATGATATCTGGCCAAACGCCGATATACAGGAAAAAATAAGAATTGGTAAGAAGAATTTTTTAGTAACCATATGTATAATTTTTGTTATTCATTAATCTTGTCTTTTGACTTTTGAAAATGTTATTTTTTTAAGGGTCTAATTCCCTCATGGGTTGGTTTTATGAGCAGTATACTCCCTTCTTTGTCAAACTCCATTTTTTCGATACACACTTCCCTGTTAAATCCGGCTGCGTCTCCCATCGTAATTCCTTTTGGATAATTAAAACGATGGTAAACAATATACCATTCGTCTTTACCCGGTATTTGAATGATTGAATTATGACCAGTTGCGTATATCTCAGCTCCCGTGTTTTTTGCAATGACTAAGTTATTTTCCGAGATATTGATTTTCCCTAATGGAGAGTCGGAAGTTCCATAACGCACCCTGTAATTTTCACTTCGGGTATCGTCTTCGGACCATAAGAAGTAATATTTTCCATTTCTGAAAAAGACAGTTGTGCCTTCCCGAAAAGTATTATCCGGAGTCATCACCTTAACCGATTCAGGTTTGATAGAAATCATGTCCTCATTAAGTTCGGCACAAGCCATATAACCATTCCCCCAGTATAAATAGCTTTTTCCCGTTTTGGGATCGGTGAATACATCCGGGTCAATTTGTTGTCCTCCAGAAACTCCATTTGGCAATTTGTCCACCAATGGTTTTCCTGAATCAACAAAAGGACCTTCTGGTTTATCGCCAACAGCAACTCCAATTTTTTGTCCAGCAGTAAAATAGAAGTAGTACTTATAAGTGTTCCCAACTTTTTTCTCAGTAATGCAAGGAGCCCAAGCATTTTTCTTAGCCCAACTTACATCCTTTTCAAGATCAAGAATAATTCCTTCATCGGTCCAATTAACCAAATCAGGTGAAGAAAATGTTTTGAAATAAGTTCCAGACCAGCCATCAAATCCATCGCTTGTTGGATAAATATAATATTTAGATGTTTTTTCAGAATACATAACATCCGGGTCAGCATAAAAACCATTTAATACCGGATTATTTGCCACCGAAGTAGTAACCGACCAGATTTCTGCTGGCTTTCCTTCTATAGAAACAGTATATTTTACGGCTCCTTTTGTAAAATCCTGAGCTGTTTTTGGTTCAACATTTACTCCTGCAAATTTTGTAAAATCAGGTTTAAATGAGGTAAGATTTGTTCCTCCTTTTACCGGCAAATGAACTTGCTTCACAGCGTCATCAGCCTTGATGTTGGTTTTCTTGACTGCTTTGGCATCAGATGAACTCATAATATCTTTTGCACTTCCCCATTTACTTTCCAATCGAGCCAATTCTTTTGCAGTTATAGGCAAAACCGTTCCGTGACGCGGGTGAAAATTCATCGAAATCGCATTATCAATAACAGAGAAATTCTCTAAATCACTGGTTTTGGTAAACTGATATTTTCCTTTTGTATAAAGATCATACATAAGAATATAATCTTTCGAATTATTCAACTTGAAAACTCCGGCACCTTCCACAGGATATGCGGTTTGCTGTACATATTTGTCTCTCAAAACATAACCTTCTGTTAGTTTATCAGAAAAAGCGACTTTTATACCGGCTCCAGCTCCTTCTGTTTTGAAAAACAAATGATATTTATTGTCTTTAAAAATAATTTCACCATCAATGCAAGCGCCATTTGTTGGACTGAAAAATAGTTGTTTTGGCTCGGTCTCCAAATCGGTAAAATCAGTATTAGCGTAAGCATAATAAATTTTATCAATATCGTTTCCGTGTTGCATAGACCAATAAATCATATACTTTCCCTTTTGGGAGTCATATATGGTTTGAGGTGCCCAAACGCGTTTTAGATTTTCATTGTTTCGATATTTTTTTTGAATATTGATAACCGTAGAACTCCAGTTTATCAAATCGGTTGATTTCAATAAAACCATCGCCCTATTGGAGTCCCAACCCTTTGCCGAAACCATATCGGTTGCCACCATATAAAAAGTTTTACCATCGACTCCTCTCAAAATATGAGGGTCTCTTATTCCTCCACTCGAGCTGATTTGTTTGGAATCAATAACCGGTTGATTATTATTTAATGCCCTAAAATTGTAGCCATCGTTACTTATTGCAAAACGAATTGATTCTTCATCATTTGAGTTTCCAGTAAAATACGCAAACAAATAGGCACTTGTTTTTACATTGGAATCCTTTGTTTCAGTCTTACCAGTTTTCTTTTTCGAAACCTGTTGTGCATTAGTAGTACCAAAAGCCACCAGGCCCAATACTAAAACAACACATTTATAAATGTTCTTGTCGAATATTTTTAATCTATAATTCATTTTTTCAATTCGATTTAACTATTTAGATACTTTGACAATTTTGTACAAACCTGCTCCGTGTTGGTTGATTTCAGGGGCAAATTCTCCTGAAAATTTACCAACTACTTTTCCAGACCATAGATCAGTGATTACACATTTATCCGAAAATCCAATACCTTTTAGATCTATCGAAATTTTCGCGCTAGGCGGTGGTGCTGGACCTGAAGGGTTTTCTGTGAATACAAAAAACTTCACGGTTGCCCCAGTATTTTGAGTAACGCAAGCATCATCCAATCCAACAAGTGCTTTAAAATGGGTATAACCTTCCGGTATGTCAAATTCTATTATTGAATTCGAATGCGTACCAATTCCATCTTCATACTTAACTTTATTTACAATGAGCGCATTACCTGAAACACTTTGGTTCACCTTTACTTTTTCCCATCCCGATGTTGCTTTAATCCATTTTAGGCTGGTGAGTTTAACAGCGCCTTTTTCATTATAAAGAGTTGGTTCTATCCAATTGGCGTGATCCCAATCGGTTTTATCACCACCATCATTTACGACCAAATACA
>NZ_DASTTN010000354.1:0-4304 GCF_035760125.1 Flavobacterium sp. | reverse complement strand
TAAACAATATCTTTTTCATAATTATCAGGTTCCTCTGCTTCAATATTAAAATCTCCTGTCAAACCCGTTTTTGGTAAAACAAATTCTCCTGAAAACGAACCAAAATCATTTGTTGTAACTTCAAGGGTTTTTATTTCTTTGTAATTAGCATCTTTGATGGTAATTTTAAACGAGGTTTTGGGAACGATACTGGTAATATTTTGTTTTTTCTGAATGGCTATTCCTTTATAAAAAACCTTTTGACCAGGGCGATAGATGGCTCGGTCTAAGTAGAATTCTACTTTTCCTTTGAACTCTACAGGTTTCTCATTAGAGTAATCCGTATTATTTGAAATATAGTTTTTTTGGAACTGTATGGTATCTTTTATGGAAGTTGCTTTAATGGTTTCATATCCATAATTATTATTCGTTTTGTCTTTTCTTTCAAAACTAGCAACTCCATTTTTATTGGTTTTAATTGAAAAAGAGGGTGATTCAAGCGTAACATTTTCTAATGGTTTTCCAGTTTTTCGATCCAAAACCTGATAGTACTCGGTTTGGTTTTTTGAATTTGCCAATAGACTTAAATTTGAAACAGTGATGGTTTCGTAAGCAAATGCTTTTTTGGAATCAGAGTCAGTTTCACTTTCAAAATAAGCTAAATAACTTCCAGTTTCCAGTTGAGGTAAGAGTACTTCGGTGCTGTATTCAAAATAATCTTTTTTATTGATTAAAGCTTGTTTTATGGATTGCACGGTTTTTGTTTTGCTTATAATTAGCATAGATAAACTGTCTTTCTTTGATTCTTGTTTTTCGAAATCGGAAATTGTTTTTTGATTGATTTTGTAAAAAGAAATTTTTAGGTTGTCTGTGTTTTTATAGCGAACAAAAGCTCTTGTGTTTTCTTTGTTGTAACTGTATTTTTGAAGTTGGATTGAGAGTGATTTGGTATTGATTTCCTGTTTTTTTTGAAGCGCCAATAGGTATGCATTCGATTTGTTTGGAAAAGCCAAAATGCTGTCAATTGTGCTAATAGCTTTTATATTGTAGTCTGGATGCGCTTCTTTGGATGCTTCTTTTATGTAAATAGTTGCTTTAGCCAATTGAATTTTTTGCAAAAGCATTTCTTCTTTGTTATTTTTTTGAAGAGAATTCAAAGTCTGTAATAACTCCTCGTTCGATTTTAAAAGATAGTCATTGCAAAAAGTAATTCGATCCAGTTGATTTTCTGTAGATGGTTGGTTTGTTTCCTTTTTTTGGTAAAAAAAAAGAACTTTTTTGAGTATGGAGTCGTTTACAAAATCCAATTTTAATCCGGTAAATTCATTGGAATTTCCTAAAAGCGTTTTTTTATATTTCTTAAAGTCTTTTGGTTGAAAATTCCACGAATTTAATTTTTTGATATAGATTGAAATATTTTCCTTCATTAAATAATCAAAAAGGTTTTCTTTTTTGAGTTCTTCTAAAGTGATAAAATCAAACACAGGTTCGTAACTGGTTAATGGAGTGTTTTTTAAAATAGTTTCGTTTTCAAGTGTTTTTTCAAAAGCTAAAGTAATTTGAGTATTAAAATCATTTTGACTCCATGTCAAGAAGTCATCCTCCAGAATGGTTGTGTTGGTTCTGTTTCGAATAATATAGCCATTTTTATTAAAATACTCACTCAAGCATTTCCCATAAACCAAATTCAAAATAGCTTGTGAAGGAATACTAACTTGTTTGATTTTAGACTTTAAATTGTTTAAAATTTTGATTTGCGCATTTTCATTGACTACTTGTAAATACTTGGACGAATAGAAAAAACATTTAATGATTTGCACCTCCTCTTTTTTGGAAACTGCCTTTTTGTAGATTTTGGCAACAATTTCATTCGCTGTTTTTATTTTACCTTCATTTTCGTTTTTGATAACTTTGTTCCAATCCTTTTCGTATTGTTGTGCAAATAATGAAGTTGATATAAAAAGAAGGGCTAAATAAATGTTTTTCATGATTTGATTATAATTCAGGTTTTTGTTGTTTCTAATAAAAGAATGATTTTTATTAAAAATAATTTTCGTACAAATTACTGAATTTTAATTAAAATTGAATGTGACTTGTTGTGTTTTCTTGTTTTTTAATAATAGAAAAGGCTTCGTTTGTTTTAGGTTAAATTATTCCACAATAATAGTGGAATAATATTGCGAAGCAATCTCCAATTGACTCTCGTCTGAGACGAGTATCGACTTAAATTAAAAGACAAATTGTAGCGTTTACAATTCAGACAACTAAAACAAGAATTTGGGAGGTTTTGGAAAATCCGAAAATAAGAATTAATTTAGGGTTAAGTTTCTGGTAAAAAGCATGTTATGTATCGTAATGAAATGTTTTTTATTTATTCTAACTATTAAACTAATTTATGGCATCACTTACCAATACCAGAATAGAATCCATTGACTTGCTAAAAGGTTTGGTGATGGTCATAATGGCACTTGACCATGTGAGGGATTATTTTCATTATTCCGCTTTCTTTTTTGACCCAACAGATCCTATTCAAAGTAATTTGCCCATCTTTTTTACACGATGGATAACTCATTTTTGTGCGCCTACGTTTAGTTTTTTGGCGGGAATGTCCGCATTTATGGTTGGCAAAAGGAAAACAAAGAATGAATTATCGGGTTTTTTATTCAAACGGGGACTTTGGTTGGTTTTTATAGAGGTGACAGTTGTAGGCTTTGCATGGTTTTTTGATATTCACTTCAGGACTTTTGGTTTACTTGTCATATGGTCGTTAGGGATTAGCATGATAGTCTTGGCTGCATTAATTTATTTGCCAAGAACCTATATTCTAATTTTTAGCTTGTTGCTTATTTGCTGTCATAACCTGTTTGATAACGTTCATTTTTCGGGTAATGTATTGTGGTCCCTTATTCATGAACAAACTTTTTATCCGCTATCTGAGCATACCCAACTGTTGATTGGATACCCACTTGTCCCATGGATTGCAGTAATGGCTTTAGGATATTATTTTGGTGCTTTTTATGATAAATCTTTTGACAGTAATAAGCGAAAAAAAATGTTCAACTCTATTGGAGGAATGGCTATTGTCCTTTTTATTCTGTTAAGATTGACAAACCTATATGGAGAGCCAAAGCAATTTAAACACTATAGTACTTTATCCCAAAACCTAATTTCGTTTTTGAATCCAAGTAAATATCCTCCATCACTTTTGTATGTGTTGATGACTTTGGGTGGGGCTTTCTTATTTTTGGCGAACGCTGAAAAACTCAAAGGAAAGCTTGTAGACTTCTTCTCCACTTTCGGAAGAGTTCCTTTTTTTTACTACATCATGCACCTTTATTTTATTCACATTATAGCAATGATTTTTGCTGAACTTTCTGGTTTTGGCTGGCAAAAATTTATTTTTTCAACATGGATAGGATTTGAGCCCAATATGAAAGGCTATGGTTTTAGTCTTTTGGTGGTTTATGCAGTTTGGATTGGAATTGTTCTTATGCTCTATCCATTATGCAAAAAGTTTGACGAGTATAAACAAATGAACAGGGAAAAATGGTGGTTGAGTTATTTGTAATAATAAATGCAGACTCGTTTTCTTTCTGATAAAAAATAATTTGTTAATCAATAAATGAAATTTATGAATCCTAAAGTTGATTTTTATTTTAGTAAATCCAATAAATGGCAGCCAGCATTGGAGCAATTAAGAAAGATTGCTTTGGATTGTCAACTAACCGAAGAGTTGAAATGGGGTACTCCTTGCTACATTTTTCAGGGAAAGAACATTGTTTTAATACACGATTTTAAAGAATATTGTGCTTTTTTGTTTTTCAAAGGAGCTTTGTTAAATGATTCCGATGGTATTCTGATTCAGCAATCAAAAAATGTGCAGGCGGCAAGACAGATTCGGTTTACCAATGTTGAGGAAATAGTGGAGCTGCAAGCTATTTTGAAAGCCTATATTTATGAGGCCATTGAAGTGGAAAAAGCCGGTTTGGAAGTAAAATTCAAAAAAACGGAAGAATTCATCCTTGCCGAAGAATTTCAAAAGAAATTAGATGAAGTGCCTGATTTGAAAACGTCATTCGAAGCTTTGACTCCAGGGCGCCAAAGAGCCTATATGCTTCATTTTTCTGCACCCAAACAATCCAAAACCCGAGAATCAAGGGTTGAGAAAAGTATACCACAAATTCTTGACGGTAAAGGGTTGAATGATTAGTATATTTGGGGTAGAAATAAAGGATCAATTTTAACCCTTGAATAAAAAGATCATGTCTGAAATATTTAAAAAGCATTTAGAAAAATTCATCGAAATAGATGAAAGGGAACTTTCT
>NZ_DASTTN010000353.1:0-3047 GCF_035760125.1 Flavobacterium sp. | reverse complement strand
GGGATTCTTCCCAGTATTTGTCTGGTATTATTGACTGCTTTATTGGCATCGAGACTGTCAACAAGAATGATTTCACTTTTTTTACCAGCATAAATGATTCCGTCTTTGCTATCGGGCAAGTGACCTATCCCATTTACAGTTTTAAAGCCTTTGACAATAACTTCTTTCAGGGAGTTTTCATTGTTTTTTTGTGCTTCTATGGTTTGTAATCCTATTAAAGCAATAAGGGTGAACATTATTTTATTGAAATTCATATTTATGGTTTTTGTAGTATAAAAAATTATTTTCGGTAATGATCAGTAAGAGTTTCAAGAAATGCTTCTAGTTGGCTTTCCTCCTGGGAAGTCATTTTTAAATTACCTAATTCATCTCTATTTACGTTTTCAAGTACTTCTGGAGCACTAAATTCGCTTGGGTTTACATCTCGAACATTATAGAAATGAATGACTTCTTTTAATGTTTTAAAGGATCCGTTATGAAAATAAGGGGCTGATATGGCTATGTTTCGTAAGGTGGGAACTCGAAATTTTCCGTTGTGTCCAGGTTGAGAAACAACAACTCCAATACCCAAATCAATAAAGTTGAAACCCGCAGGATTTACTGCTATAGATTGGTTGTAAAATGGATTTTTTTCGTTTCTGGGTACTCCTATATTGTCATAACTAAAATCAGTAAACAAAATTTTTCCTGTTCTTTCGTCTGGCTCCAAAACGTGACATTGTGCACATTTCCCTTTTCCCTGAAAAACGGCTAATCCTTTCTTTTCATCATCAGTGAATTTAATCAACTGTTTGTTGAAATAATCAAATTTTGAGGTAAAAGAATTCACTTCTTTTGATGTTTCGAAAGCAACTAATGCATCGGCAATGTAGGACATTAATTCTTCGTCAGTCTTAGCTACACCGTATTCCTTTTCTATTTCAGAAAAGTAAGAGGCATTTCTTACCTTGGAAACAACGTTTACGATGCTTCCATTATTCATCTCTAGCGGACCAATAAAAGGATGGGTGAGTTGTTCTTTTAAGTTTGGAGATCGACCATTAAGAAAAAGTCCTCCAATATAAGTTTCATCTGTCGTATTGTAAGTGCGCTCAGGAGAAAATACATTGTAGGCTAAATTTGGAGAATTGATGTTTGTGAAAGTTCCTGTTACGGCGCCCTCCGAAACATCCCTGTGCAAAGGATCACTAAAACCAGTTTCGGGTGCGTGGCAAGAAGCACATGCTTGGCCTATAGGGTTGGAAAGGTTCTTATCAAAGAAAATAGATTTTCCGATAGCTATTTTATTGCTGACAACAACTGTATATTCGGAATCATCGGTGCAACTGGAGAACAGCACCGCTGAAAGAACCCCAATTAAAACAAATACTTTTTTCATTTATTTAGAATAATTAAAAATAATAATGCAAATATAAAACTCGCCATGAATTTGACAAATTTATTTAGACTAAATATTAATAATATTTTAAATAAATTTTAACAATATTGAATATCAGTGTTTTGTAAAAAAAAAATATTTTGAAACAACATTTACAGTCTAATAGAATGGATGTGTGCAGACAAAAGACCATAATTAATTTTCCCGCTAAGCCATGATTTTTAGTTGTTGTTAAATCGTTGACAGCTGTTTTTTTTTCGCTTTTTTAATCTGTCATTAATTTTTAAACAAATGATTTGCAAATAAGAATGGTTTATTAAGTTAAATTGCCTTTTTATAATTAGTTAGATTGTTTAACTCTTCAGTCATGGAATATCACTAGTTGTGACGTTTTTTTTTTATGACAATATTTGAAAGAGGTGATGCCTTATCATTTCATTAAAATTATGTTGTATTTTTGGTAAGGCAAACTTAACATAAGATTTAGGCAAGGTAATCTTATATAATATATAAAAAATGACATTTAAAATAAAAAATAACATTGACAAACTCGGAACTGTTGGACTCTTTTTGACAGCGATTTTTTCTCCTTGTTGTTTTCCACTTTTTGCGTTTGCTGCTTCAGCACTTGGACTTGGAAGTTTTGAACTATTTGGAGGTTGGACAATGTGGATTTTTCAGGCAATGGTTTTAATTTCAATTAGCGGAATTTTTATTTCATACCGAAGCCATCAAAGTTTATATCCATTTTTAATTGCAATCATTAGCGGGATACTAATATTTTTCGCTTATTATTTTAGCAAATCAGAAAATTCAACTTACATAATTTACACAGGAATGTTCGGACTTTTTATAGCAACAATCGTAAATTATTACCAAAATAAAGGGCACGGAAGTTGTCAAACTTGCGGTATATACGACGGAAAAATGGTTGAATTAAAATCGACAATTACCTGTCCGAAATGTGGACATAAAAAAGACGAAATAATGCCGACAAATGCGTGTGAATTTTTCTATGAGTGTGAGAATTGTAAAACAAGATTGCGACCATTAGAAGGGGATTGTTGCGTATATTGCAGTTACGGAACTGTAAAATGTCCGCCAATTCAAGTTGGAACCGGTTGTTGTTAAGAGAAATAATCGAATTTAGAGTGTCTTAATTACTGGAACTGCGTTTTTGCCTTTAATGGTTGGAATAGTTCGAAGCAGTAGGGTAGTGGTTGTCAATTTTAAAAGTTTTTACTGGAGAGTTAGGTTTCATGAGCAATTGCGGAATAGTTACCATAATGATAGTTGGAGGAGAAAAAAAAAAATGAAAGATACTGTGAGTTGTTTTTTTAGCGGCTATCTATTAGTAAGAAAAATTCAACAAAGTGAAAGTCCTTGCGATGATTTATAATTTTTTTTTCTATTTTAGCGAAACAATAAAGTCTGATACTTGTCAGACCTATCTCACCATATTTGGGTGTATAGGTCTTATTTTGTAAGACCTATATACTAGTTATGTGATATTGCCTCTATCTACTGAAAGAAAACATATGTTTTAATTAACGTCCAGAAAAAATATAATTGAGTAATGTGTTTAAGAATTAACGGGAGAAATTTTAGAAATTTTGTAACTCCCCTTTTTAAGTTAGACAGTAAGGTTTCTTTTGAATTAGTAGAATTT
>NZ_DASTTN010000352.1:0-3854 GCF_035760125.1 Flavobacterium sp. | reverse complement strand
ATCATCGTTTCTTCAGCTGATTTATCCAATAGTGATAAAACTGATGGCTTCTTGAAAAAATCATCCGTATTGCAAAAAAACAATTTCAACGGTGCCTTTTTACAGACTGGAGTTGCCGAATTGACCATGACTTCCATCGCCAACGGTATTGCTTTGCATGGCGGTGTGATTCCGGTAGTGGCAACATTTTTTGTATTCTCTGATTATATGAAACCTGCCATACGATTGGCCGCTATCCAAGAACTTCCCGTAAAATATGTGCTTACTCACGACTCTTTCCGAGTGGGAGAAGACGGACCAACCCACCAGCCTATTGAGCAGGAAGCACAAATGCGTTTGTTGGAAAAAGTAAAAAACCATTCGGGACACGCTAGTTTATTGGCATTGCGCCCAGCCGATGCTATCGAAACTTCCGTGGCTTGGGATATGGCTTTGAAAAACACCAAAACACCAACAACCTTAATTCTTTCAAGACAAAACATAAAGGATATTCCTACCACCAATTCAAGATATCAGGAAGCAACAGCTGCTAAAAAAGGTGGTTATTTGGTAAAAGAAATTGCAAATCCAGACATCACTTTAATCGCAAACGGATCTGAGGTTTCGACACTTATCGATGCAGCAATCATTTTAGAAAAAGAACATAATCTAAAAATAAATATCGCTTCCATTATTTCCGAAGGCTTGTTTAAATCTCAATCCAAATCATATCAAGAAAGCATTATTCCTAAAGAAAAATTAGTTTTCGGACTTACGGCGGGTCTTCCCGTAAACCTTGAAGGCTTGATAGGTGATAGCGGAAAAATAGTGGGATTAGACCATTTTGGCTATTCGGCGCCAGCGAGCGTTTTGGACGAAAAATTTGGATTTACCAGCCACAGCGTTTGTGCGGAAATACTAAAATATATCGAGGAAAGTGCTCAGATATTAAGTAATTAAGGCTTTAAAAAACTAAGATTCTGAGATACTAAGTAAAAAACTTAAGATCTCAGTGTCTTAGAAACTAAGCAACTAAAAAAGAGAAAAATTAAAAACTCAGAATCTTAGCAACTCAGAAACTTAGATTCTTTTAAAAAAACAAAAACATGAAATTTTTTATCGATACAGCAAATTTAAAAGACATCAAAGAAGCCAATGATTTAGGAATATTGGATGGGGTAACCACAAACCCTTCATTAATGGCAAAAGAAGGAATTACTGGAGCCGACAATATCATTGCGCATTATGTGAAAATATGTGAATTGGTGGATGGCGACGTAAGTGCCGAAGTTATTTCTACTGATTTTGCAGGAATGATTGCCGAAGGAGAAAAATTGGCAGCATTACATCCTCAGATCGTGGTAAAAATCCCGATGATTAAAGACGGTATAAAAGCCATTAAATATTTTTCGAATAAAGGAATCAGAACCAACTGCACATTAGTATTCTCGGTAGGTCAGGCATTGCTTGCCGCCAAAGCAGGTGCTACATATGTATCTCCTTTCATCGGAAGATTGGATGATATTTCAACCGATGGCTTATCACTTATTGAAGATATCAAATTGATCTATGATAATTACGGTTATGAAACCCAAATTCTGGCTGCTTCTGTTCGTCACGTCATGCATATTATAAATTGTGCCAAAATTGGTGCCGATGTCATAACAGGTCCGTTAAGCGCTATTGAAGGTTTGCTAAAACACCCACTTACCGACAGTGGATTGGCAACTTTCCTGGCTGATTACCAAAAAGGAAATAGCTAGAGTTTAAATTTAGAAAGTTCATTTTTGTTCAATAAAAAAAGGAAGCTTCTGCAATAGAAGCTTCCTTTTTTATTTGCCTTAAAATCAAATATGCTTAGCTGTTTAAAAATTTAAAGCAAAATGATTCAAGAGTTTAGCGTCATATTTTTCTTTGTCAAAAGTATAGAGATAGGACCCTTTTCTAGAAGAAGTCATGTCTTTCTCATCTAATTTTATCAAAATATCCAACGAGTTGATTTTACTGATAAAGTTTCTTTTATCTATTTGTTTGTCCAAAATGGATTCATACAACTTAAGCAACTGACTCATTTTGAATTTTTCGGGTAAAAGCTCAAATCCAACTGGTCGCATCGATGTTCTGTAACGCAACCTTCTAATAGCATGTTCCAACATATTGTCGTGGTCAAAAATCAATTTTGGCACTTCAGAAACACTAAACCATTTCGCATGGTAATTCTGAATCAATTCTGCATTATGATTTTCGATATTAATCAGTGCATAATAAGCCACCGATACAGTTCTTTCAACCGGGTCACGATCAATTTCACTGTAGGTATAAAGTTGTTCCATATAGATATCCTGCAAGCCGGTATAAGTATTCAAAACTCTTATGGCTGCCGTATCCAATACTTCCTCTTTTTTAAGAAACCCTCCCATTAAAGACCATTTTCCTTTTTCTGGTTCAAAATCCCTTTTAATCAAAAGGATTTTCAACCCATCTTCATCAAAGCCGAAAATGATACAATCTACCGCTAGAAGAACTTTGTCTGCTGTACTATAACTATTTAGCATTTTCTATATATTTTGTCGTAAATATAAGAACTTCCTTAAAACTACCAAATTTATTTAATGTGGTTTTTACACTAATAAAAATAAAACACAAAAAACACCTTTAAGTATCTGATTAATCAAATCATGCATTTATTTTAGCAATCTCAATAATTTCGTTTTATCCTTGTTAAAATCCAAAAACAAGGATTTAAACCCCATATTTCGACTTATTTTTGAATACAAGTATTTTAATTAAGTGTTAAAATTACATTTACAAGCATTTTTTTTGCATTTTAGAAAGCAATATTCAATCAAAAAAAGAATCAAAAACCAAAAACAATAAGCTTTTATAGGCATATTTTGTACTTAAAATCGTTCTTTTTTTAATCAAAATTTAAATATTATTAAAAAAAACAAAAAATTAATTTAGAAATAAAAAATATAATTAATTATTTGATTATCAGTTATTTGTAATTTACGAAAACGTTTTTCGTAAATATAAAATACACAAATACTTACGTTTATTAGTATATTTTAGGATATCCATTTTTTTTCACGACTTTTTTTATCAGATTAATTTGTTTTTATGCTTTTTTTTTATTTAAATTTACAAATGTAAAAACTACACTTATAATTAACCAAAATGCAATCAATATGACAACAAACCACAGATTATTTTTTTATTGCAATTTTTTATTGCCTAAAAAAGAATGGCTATTAGCACTATTAGTTATGCTCTTCGCTACTTATAATGTATCGGCACAACAAGCCAATGTCGTTTCAGGAAAGATTACCTCCGATAAAGACAAAATGCCTCTTTCTGGAGTAAATATTTTAGTAAAAGGAACTTCTATAGCGACTTCTACAGGTTTTGACGGTGATTATTCTATCAATGCAAAACCAACCGATGTACTAATTTTTTCGTACATAGGATATGAAACTAAAGAACTAACTATTGATAACCGTTCACAAATCAATTATGCCTTAAAAGACGACACTAACAAATTGAATGAGATAGTAGTTATTGGTTATGGAACACAAAAGAAAGCTGATTTATCAGGTGCTGTAAGCGTTGTAAGCTTAA
This sequence comes from Flavobacterium sp., assembly GCF_035760125.1. Lineage (GTDB taxonomy): Bacteria > Bacteroidota > Bacteroidia > Flavobacteriales > Flavobacteriaceae > Flavobacterium. The sequence continues at coordinate 257 of NZ_DASTTN010000352.1, read as the reverse complement.
AAGAAGCAAAAACGATAGTTACTTATGATCCAGCGAAAATGTTACAAGGACAAGTAGCGGGCGTTTCAGTACAATCATCTGGAGAACCGGGAGGCTTTGTTAATATTAAAATTAGAGGGATATCTTCTTTTGCAAACACTAACCCTCTTTTTATTATTGATGGAATGATTGTAGACAATCCATATGATTTTGCCCCTGGCGATGTTGAATCGATGCAGGTTTTAAAGGATGGAGCTTCTGCTGCCATTTATGGAGTA
>NZ_DASTTN010000351.1:0-8868 GCF_035760125.1 Flavobacterium sp. | reverse complement strand
TGCCGAAACCACCATAGCTTTCGAAGTAACTAGACCAGTAGGTTCAACTATTTTTTCATTGGATTTGCAACTTAGAAATAATACTGTAATTAGTAGAATGTATTTTCTCATAAGGATAATAATTTTTGTTTGGTTTCGATTCTTAAATCTTCAAAAAAAGCAGTGAACTCTAACTCGAAATCACTATAACATTCAATAAGTTCATTGGATGCAAATCGCATTTTAGATTCATTTTTGGTTCGGCCATCCATTTGTGTCAGAATCCTATTGATTCCTTCTACAGTTTGGTAACTAACCAGCCAATTGTACTCAATCATATAAGGCATCATTCCTTTGGTTCGTTCAGATAAAAAATCATAATTATCATGTAAAGATTGATAAAAACGATTAGTAAAATCTATCAAACTTTCATCTGAATAATTACTCCAGTTTTTGGCCAAAAAATGATCATAAATTACATCTACAATTACACCAGCATAATGGTGATACTTGTCGTGTAATCGTTTAGTGCTTTTTCTAAAGACAGGGTGAGCATCAGTATAAGTGTCAATAAAGCGATGTAAAATAATTCCTTTTTGCATTTCTGAGGGGTAATTCTCAAACTGTTTGCCTCTAATTCCATCAGCCATAAAGTTTCCGATTTTTATCAAATCATTTTCTCCTGATAAATAGATGTGGGCTAGGAAGTTCATTTTATTGAGTTGCTAAGATTCTAAGTTTACTCTCGTAAATGTAAAAACTTTTTTACTGATTATTTCAAAAATAAAACTGGCAGGCAAATGTTTAGTTTTTGCACTCTCAGAAACTCAGCGTTTAAGAATCTAATTTTATAAAAACTTAGCAACTTAGCACCTCAGAAACTCAGCAACTTTTTTATATTTGTAACAAATAACCATTAATTCAAAAAAATGACTTTAATAAAATCAATATCTGGAATTCGAGGAACTATAGGTGGGAAAGTAGGAGATAATTTAACTCCGGTTGATGCTGTAAAATTTGCTTCTGCTTATGGAACTTGGCTTAAGAATTATTCGAAAAAAGATAAACTAACCGTTGTAGTAGGCCGTGATGCTCGCATTTCGGGGCCTATGATTCATAATTTGGTTATCAATACACTTATAGGATTAGGAATCGATGTAATAGATTTAGGTTTATCGACAACTCCAACTGTAGAAATTGCCGTTCCATTGGAAAAAGCCGATGGTGGAATCATTTTAACTGCTTCGCATAATCCGAAACAATGGAATGCATTGAAATTATTGAATGAGAAAGGGGAATTCTTAAGTGGTGCTGCAGGAGAAAAAATCCTTGAGATTGCCGAAGCTGAAGCTTTTGATTTTGCAGATGTGGATAGTTTGGGCGAAATCACTATAAATGATGCTTATATGGACATTCATATCGACGAAGTCTTAAACTTGCCATTGATAAATGTTGAAGCTGTAAAAGCAGCCAAATTCAAAGTTGTTGTCGATGGTGTGAATTCATCAGGAGGAATCATTATTCCGAAATTATTGGAATTGATGGGTGTTGAAGTAGTAAAATTATACTGTGAACCAAACGGACATTTTCCTCACAATCCAGAACCTTTAAAAGAACACTTAACAGATATTTCGGAGTTGGTGGTTAAAGAAAAAGCGCATTTAGGAGTTGTTGTTGATCCAGATGTAGATCGTTTGGCTTTTATCAGCGAAGATGGTGAAATGTTTGGGGAAGAATATACTTTAGTAGCTTGTGCCGATTATGTTTTGAGCAAAACTCCAGGAAATACAGTTTCTAATATGTCCTCTTCTCGTGCCTTACGCGATGTGACTAACAAACATAACGGAAGCTACGAAGCCAGTGCGGTAGGCGAGGTGAACGTGGTAGAATTGATGAAAAAGAACAATGCTATCATCGGTGGTGAGGGTAATGGCGGAATCATTTACCCAGAGTCACATTACGGTCGTGACAGTATGGTGGGTGTGGCTTTGTTTCTAACACATTTGGCCAACAAAAAAATGTCTGTTTCGGCTTTGCGCGCTTCGTATCCGGAATATTATATGAGCAAAAATAAAATTGAGTTGACACCACAAATCGATGTTGATGCGATTCTTGTGGCAATGACCGAAAAATATAAAAACGAAGATATCACTACAATCGACGGAGTGAAGATTGACTTTGCTGATAACTGGGTACATTTAAGAAAATCGAATACAGAACCAATTATTCGTATTTATACCGAAGCTTCTAGTCAAAAATTGGCGGATGATTTGGCTTTACGAATTATCGACGAAATAAAAGCTGTTGCTGGAATCTAAATGAATTTTGAAGGAGCGAATGAATAGGCTTTATTAGCAAACATAGTTCCTGCTGCTCGCTATATTTCCCGATTAACAAAAACTACGGCAAAAAGCCTTGTTTTTCTAAATCGGGAGATGCCACTTCCATCAGGACTAAAGAGTAGACACAGTTTTGTTTTTGGAAATATTAAATACAAAACCCGACTTTCGTCGGGTTTTTTTATGCTCTGTCGGGATGACTGGATTCGAACCAGCGACCCCTAGCACCCCATGCTAGTACGCTACCTGGCTGCGCTACATCCCGATTTATTCGTTGCAAATATATTTTTTTATAGAAAAAAAAGAAAATTATAAATCCATTTTTTGTGAATTTATAATCTTGGATTGGTTACAATCATGATTAAAGTTAATTGTGTTAAGTTCAAATGTTTTATGTAAGAATTTTTAAGGTAATATTTTATATTTTTCTTAAAATAAACAACTTAAACAAGTTTAAAAATCGTAATAGTTTGTTTTTTTACTTGAAATACTTTTAAAAATGAAAAGTTTGGATATCTATATTTTAATCAAAAAACTATATATTTGGAGCCAAATTAAAAAGAAATGGCCCCAACAAAAGTTACAACACAGCTAGAACAATATTTCAAACAATTTCGAGATAACATTATTGGAATTGACCAAGGTTTTGAATCACCTTATGGCCAACAAAAAATCATCTATACTGATTGGACTGCCAGTGGCCGTCTGTATCGTCCCATCGAAGAAAAATTGATGAATGAATTTGGACCTTTTGTAGCGAATACCCATACTGAAACCACTGTTTCGGGCACTGCTATGACAAAATCCTATCTTCATGCCCGTAACATCATTAAGCATCATGTAAATGCCAATCCAGATGATGTTTTGATAACGGATGGAACCGGAATGACAGGTGTTGTAAATAAATTTCAACGCATATTAGGTTTAAAAGTACCAGAAAACCTTAAAGATTATATCAATATACCAGCCGAAAAAAAACCAATCGTTTTTATTTCACACATGGAACACCATTCCAACCAAACTTCTTGGCTGGAAACTATTGCCGATGTTGAAGTTATTCCTTCCTGTGAAGAAGGACTTTTTAGTGTTGATAATTTGGCTATTTTATTAGATAAATATAAAGACAGAACCTATAAGATTGCCTCGATAACTTCATGTTCTAACGTAACTGGCATAAAAACGCCTTATCATGAAGCCGCCAAACTAATGCATCTGCACAACGGGGTTTGTTTTGTGGATTTTGCTTGTTCGGGACCTTATGTAAAAATTGATATGCACCCTGAAGATCCAGAATCGTATTTGGATGCTATTTTTTTTTCCCCTCACAAATTTTTGGGAGGACCTGGAACTTCGGGAGTTTTAGTTTTTAATAAAAAATTATATAATAACATGGTGCCTGATTGTCCAGGTGGTGGAACTGTTTCTTGGACAAATCCATGGGGAGAACATAAATACATAGACAATATAGAAGATAGGGAAGACGGTGGTACTCCAGGATTCCTTCAAGTGATTAAAACGGCATTGGCTATTCAATTGAAAGAACAAATGGGAATTGAAAATATTCTCAAACGCGAACACGAAATTGTGGAGTATGTTTTTGACTCGTTGGGAAATATCCCAAACATCAAGATTCTTGCAGGACAACATCATAATCGATTGGGTGTAATTTCTTTTTTTGTTGAAGATCTCCATTTTAATTTGGGTGTAAAACTATTGAATGATAAATTCGGGATCCAAACTCGTGGTGGTTGTAGTTGTGCGGGGACTTATGGACATTTCCTATTACACGTAGATCAGGAAGCTTCAAATAAATTAATTGACGAAATTAGTTTGGGAGATTTAATCAGAAAGCCAGGATGGATTAGAATGTCGATACATCCAACTACCACAACGGCTGAAATCGAATATGTTTGCAATAGTATTAAATCCCTTGCCGATAATCATAAAAATTGGGCATTGGATTATGATTACAATAAAGATACAAATGAGTTTTTACACAAGAACTCCCATGCAATTGAAGATACGCTAGTTCATGATTGGTTTTCTTTATGAGTTTCTAAGATTCTAAGAAACTAAGCTACTGAGCAACTATTAAAATAAAAAAATCACCTTCAAAAGTTAAAATTTTTGAAGGTGATTTTTTATTATCTGCAATCTAAATTCTGCAATCTAAAATTTTAAATACTATCTCTTCTGTATTTCCATCTTTTATGTGTCCATAAATAAAATTCAGGGGCTTCGTAGATTTGTTTTTCCAAAAGTTTCAAGTACTGGTCAGTAAGTTCAAAATTTGGAACCTCTTTAGGATTGTCAGAAAGAATTTCTAGGGTTGCTTCGTAATAACCTCGTTTTACTTTTTTTGTATTAAGATAAACCAGATTCATATTGTATCTTTTAGATAACATTTCGGCGCCAACATGAACAGGAACTTCAATTCCCATGAATTTTGACCAATGCATTGCCCCTTTTGCCTTTGGAGATTGGTCGCTGGCAAAACCATACAATGCCAATATATTGTTTTTATTATTATTGATTATTGTTGGAACAGTCTGTTTGGTCGTGATTAATTTGGCATTGAATCTAGAGCGTATTTTATGGACTAATTTGTCAAAATAGGGATTTTTAATTTGTTTGTAAATTCCATACCCAGCAAAGTCCGAATAATAGTTCATCGATATGATCCACTCGTAACTGGCATAATGTGAACAGATTATAGCCACACTTTTTCCCTGTTTTTCAAGGTCTTTATAAATTTCAATGTTTTTAAAAACAAACCTCTTGCAAATTTCTTCTTTCGAAATATTCATTGTTTTTATCATTTCAAGAAACATGTCACATATGTGATGGTAGAACTTTTTTTCTACAATCAACCTTTCTTGATCGGATAAATGAGGTAATGCAATTATAAGGTTTTCACGAACCGTTTTTTTACGATATCGAATAACTCGGTATACTATGAAATAAACAAAATCAGAAAACAAATATAATAATCGAAAAGGAAGCATCGAAATTACCCAAATTACTGGATAGACTAGTAAATATATGAGGTATTGCATTTATTAAAATTTAATGCAAATATAATTAAATAATCTTTTTTTGAACGATTTGTATTTTGTGAATAATTGTTTTTGACAGATTTGTTTTTAAAAAACTATTTTTTGTGTTTCCATCGTTTGTGTGTCCACAAATAATATTCTGGAGATTCATAGATTTGTTCTTCAACACGTTTTAAAAATAAATCTGTTAATTCGTAGCAGGGGATTTTACTTGCGTTTTCCGAAAATACTTCCAAAGTTGCCTCATAATAGCCACGCTTTATTTTTTTAGTTTTAAGAAAAACAACATTCATGTCGTATTTCTTAGCGAGCATTTCAGCACCTGTATGGACTGGGACCTCAATTCCCATAAATTTAGTCCAATGATGGGCACTGTTTTCTTTTGGAGATTGATCACTCGCAAATCCATAGACAGACAGTTTTTTATTCCTGCTATTTGTTATGATTGTAGGTATTGTTTCTTTCGTAGTTATCAAATTCGCATTGAATTTAGAACGAATAGAATGTACTAATTTATCAAAATGAGGGTTTTTAATTTGTTTATAAATTCCGTAGCTATGAAATTTTGTGAAGTAGTTCATTGATACTGCCCATTCATAACTGGCATAATGAGCACACATAATGGCAATGCTTTTTTCTTGTTTTTCTAATTCAGTATAGACTTCAAAATTTTTAAAGACATATCTTTTGCATATTTCGTCTTTGGAAATAGTCATCGTTTTTATCATTTCGAGAAACATGTCACACAGATGATGATAGAATTTTTTTTCAATAACTAATCTTTCATTATTGCTTAAATGAGGTAAAGTCAGCGCAAGATTTGCTCTTACAGTTTTTTTTCTATAACCGATAAGTCGGTATAATATAATGTAAACAAAATCTGAAAATAAATATAATAATGGGAAAGGAAGTATTGAAATACACCATAAAATGGGGTAAATTAACAGATAAAGAATGTATTTCATTTTGTAGGTTTTGCCAAAAGTAGTTTATTAAAAAGTAAAACAATATAGTTTATGATTTCTTTATTAGTAAAAATTATAATATTAATTAGATTTACAGTAAAATTTTAAAACCTACACTTTATGAATGCCATTTTGATTGGAATTATTGTTGCCAATGTCCTTATTAGTTATAAAGGATTTAATGATTTTTCTTTTTTTAGAAAATATGAATTCCATGTTGGCAGTATTCGCGCTGGAGAACAAATCCGAATGATTTCGTCTGGATTTCTGCATGTCGACATGACTCATTTATTGTTTAATATGCTAACTCTTTTTTTCTTTGCACCAGTTGTTATGAATTATTTGGGTAATATTTCATTTATCATGGTCTATTTTGGCAGTTTGATTTTTGGCAGTTTATTAACGATGCTTTTTCACAAAGACGATTATAGTTACAGGGCAGTAGGAGCATCTGGAGCGGTAACGGGAGTTTTATATTCTGCTATATTATTGCAGCCCGATATGATGTTGGGGCTATTTTTTGTAATTCCAATTCCTGCTTATTTATTTGGAATCATGTACTTGTTGTATTCTATATATGGAATGCGATCCAAAAATGACAATATTGGTCATACGGCTCATTTTGGGGGAGCTATGGGAGGATATTTAATTACACTCTTAAGAAATCCTGAATTAATGCAAGAACATACTTTAATGACCGTTTTACTTGCAATTCCAATAGTTATTCTTTTTGGAATGGCAAAAGCAGGAAAACTTTAAAATTTAATTTCAATCTTTAAAAATCAACATTATGAAAAAATCAATTTTGTTTATTATCTGTCTATTTTCGGTTTTGGCATACAGCCAAGAAATAAAACCAATTCCTCAAGTAAACGTATCGGGCGAAGGAAAAATTAAAGTAGTTCCTGATCAAGTTACTATTTTGGCGACTGTGGAAACAAAAGGAACTAATGCCAAAGAAGTAAAAAAACAAAATAATCAACAAATGGAGGCTGTTTTAAAATTAGTCAAGAGTATGAATTTGGCTCCCGCAGATTATAAAACGAAAAGAGTTTCATTGAATCCACAATATGATTATGAAAAAAAGAAACATACTTATAATGCTACACAAACTATTGAGATTCTTTTGAGAGATTTATCAAAATATGATGAATTAATGGAAGGATTGGTTGATCAAGGCATAAATCGAATTGATAATGTTACTTTTCAATCATCAAAGTTGACTCAATACCAATCTGACGCTCGAAAAGCAGCCATAAAAGAAGCGAAAATGAAGGCTGAGGAGTATGTGTCTGTTTTAGGACAAAAAGTAGGAGCAGCTATAACTATTACGGATAATTCACAAACATATTATCCGCAACCCGTTTATGCAATGAAATCGATGGCAATGGAAGCAGATGGAGCATCTCCTAGGCAAACAATGGCTGCGGGTGAAATTGAGATTATCGCCAACGTAAGCGTGAGTTTTAAATTGGAATAGAACCATATTTATGATTATAAAAAAAGTGCTTGAGTTTTTCAAGCACTTTTTTTATTAAGATTTAGTTTCATTTCGCAGTTTGCTTCTTTTCTTACCGTAAAAGAAATAGATTATAAAGCCAATAGCTAGCCAAACAAAAAGTCGTAACCAAGTATCAAATGGTAAAGAAACCATCATAACAACACAAGTGATAATTCCTAGGATAGGAACAACAGGAACGAATGGTGTTTTAAACGGGCGTTCTAAATTAGGCTCTTTTTTGCGAAGAATTAAAATTCCTAAACAAACCATCACAAAAGCCAATAAAGTACCTATACTGGTCATTTCGCCAACAATGCTTATTGGAACCAATCCTGCAAAAAGACTAATAAAAATGCATAAAACAATGTTTGATTTATAAGGTGTATTGAATTTAGGATGTAATTCTGAGAAAACTTTCGGCAGAAGTCCGTCTTTACTCATTGAATAAAATACGCGGGATTGCCCTAACAAGTCCACTAAAATTACCGAAGTATAACCAATTAAGATTGCTAAAATAACTGCTACGCCTAACCATTCATAAGGAGTATTCGCTATAGCAATGGCAACTGGTGCTGCGCTATTTTTAAATTCAGTGTAATTTGCTAATCCTGTCATCACATAACCAAATAGAATAAAAAGAACAGTACATACAAGTAAGGATCCAAGTATTCCAATAGGCATATTTCGTTGTGGATTTTTGGTTTCCTGAGCCATTGTTGCTACAATGTCAAATCCAATAAAAACAAAGAAAACCACACCCGCTCCACGCAAAACACCAGACCATCCAAACTCTCCAAATGTTCCCGTATTATTCGGAATGAAAGGATGGTAATTTGCCGGATCAATATATTGCCAACCCAAAGCGATAAAAACAATCACAACACCAACTTTTAAAGCTACTACTACAGCATTAAATAAAGCAGAACCTTTTGTGCCACGAATGATGATAGAAGTGATTAGAGCAATAATTAAAATGGAAGGTAAATTTACAATACCACGAACAATACTTCCATCGGCTAATGTGGCTG
>NZ_DASTTN010000350.1:0-6207 GCF_035760125.1 Flavobacterium sp. | reverse complement strand
ATAACCCGCCGTTAATGAAACCGATTTATTAGGTATATATGCAACACCTCCCCTTAATAAATAAAAATTATTGCTCTCAAAAAATCCGTTTTCACGAATATGGGCATCTGCAGCGATTCCCCAGTGCTCACTGAACTTTGTCACAGTGTTCAATGAAACCCATGTTTGGACTTGTTGATTTACTTCTTTTTTTGTAGCCCCTTGACCGAAGATTAAAAAGGGAAACAATACAGCTAAAACTTTGGATAAATTTTTCAAAATAGTATATGATTTAAATCCGGAATAAATTTGTAATAAAATTAATTAAAATATCATTAATTCTTTTACAGTAAAAATACTTTCCTACTTCGTATACTAACATGATATTTATCATCTGGAAGAAGAAAATGAAACATTTATAATTAGAAAAAATAAGACCGAAAATAAATGAATACTAAACAATTAGATTACTTTATTCCTTGTGTTTTTAATCTGTATTTATGAATAATATAATTTGTAATTGGTTTTAATGGTTTCTCCGTTTCGGGATGAAATCCAGATTGATTAAAAAGTTCTATTTTACCATCTTCTTTAGAATACCAAACTATAGGTTTATTGTTTTTAAAAAACACTAATTCCTTTTTTGAATCCAATTTTTCCAACTTCATAATGCTTTCATCAAGTGGGATTATTAGATTCCATTCACCAATCCCTAATTTCTCACTGGAACAATCAACTTCTTCATAATGATTCTCTTTCCACTGCATACATTCTTTAGTTGGAAAAATCATAACTTTTAATGCAAATAAAGCAACCAATACAAATAACAATGTCGCCAGAAAAATGGCCCTTCTTTTGATAATAACACTACTTATACTTTCTTTCTTAATCAAATTTAATGAGCTTTCGTCATCATCAAAAATCTCTTATTGTCTCTCTTCAAAAGGAACTGAAACTAATGATTTTATTATTCCATCTTTCCCTGCATTTTGTTTATACCTACTAAAAGGTCTTGGATTAAAATCAATAATAATGGCAGCCAATTCAATTCTAGTTGAATGCTCTGTATTTTTCTCTCCTTTCAAAAATGAAATTACCGACTTCAGTTTTCCAGTACCAAAATTATCAATAGCTCTTCCTAATTTTTCATCTTCTTTAGCGCTAAAAAAAAATCTGAATGTGCTTTCATCTGTTTTAGTCAAATCCATTCCAGAAATACGTAAAAATAAATCTCTCAACTTGGCTGGTGTGAGATTTGATAGATTTCCACTCCCATAAATGCCTTCTATTTTCTTCGCTTCATATTGAGCCTTAATGGCACTTTTATATTCTTCAAAAGTAGTTTTGTTCATAAGCATGATCGGAATTTATTGGAATTATTAGAATACATCGGAATTTCTGGAATTACCGGAATTCCATTGAAATCATTCAGCAGAAACACTATTCCTTTGCTTCAGAATTAGTTCCTGTTCTATTTCGCGATAAGAACAAATGTACAAAACTAGTTCAAACAAAAGTGTTGCTAAACAGCATAGTACAATTATCTGGGAAGTATAAAAATACTATACTGTTTCAGCACACTTCACTTCCCGCAAGCAAAAAAACAAACTGTTTTTAATGGCTCGCCTATTCAGGCAATGATTCGAATTCAAAATCGAAGGGGCCAACCTATGTCTAATTTTTAAATCAAAAAAAAATGAAAAGAATATTTTTAGTATCGTGTTATATCATTACAAGTGTAGTTATGGTTTCTTGTACCAATGATGATATGGAAACAACTCCAAATACGAATAAACAACAAGTAAGTGCTGATGCACCAATAGATGGAGATAGCGGACAAATACCAACTACCCCTCCTAAACCTTAAGTTTAAAAATATTAATTCAGATAATAATACTGTTTTAATTAATTTGAGTATTTTCGGGAAATGATAGCAAAAAAGTTATATTTCCCGAATTTTTATTTATTACTGATATTGCTATTTGCAATAAGTTCTTGTTCCAAAAAACAATCCATTCCTAAAGAAAAGAAAATAAATGTAGCATACCAAGTCTATATTGACTATGCTGAAAAGTATTTTGCTAATTCACAATACAATAGGGCCTTTTTTTATTATAATAAATCAAAATTAGCTTGTGACTCATCAAAAGACAATGCCAAAATTATTTATTCTTTACTTAAAATGGCGGCTATTCAGCAAATACAAGGTGATTATGCCAGTAGTGAAACTAGTGCAACAGAGGCAATTCCTTTTTTTGACAAAACTACCGACAATCAATATAAGATTGCAATATACAATACTCTTGGTATCAACTATAAAAGCCTTTTTGATTACAATAATGCCATTTATTATTACAATCAAGCTCTTAACATCGCTGAAACTGAATTACAAAAAGCAATCCTTAAAAACAATATTGCTGTTATCCATATGGAAAAACAGAATTACAAAGATGCTATACAAATCCTCATTCCTTTACTATCAATAAAAGAAGTTATAGACAATGATCAAAATCACGCTCGAATTCTTGACAACCTAGGTTTTTCATATTTCAAAACTGGAAATTTTCAAAAAGGTTTTAATTATATCAATCAAGCCCTAAAAATTAGGGAACAAATAAAAGATGATTTTGGAACAACAACATCCTATTACCGCTTATCTGAGTTTTACAACAAGACCAATCCCGTTTTGTCATATCATTATGCTCAATTATCCTATGCTAAAGCTACTAAGGTAAATAATGTAAATGATCGTTTGAAATCTTTAGAACAATTAATTAAAAATAGCACTGGAAATCAATCCAAAAAATTTACGACAAACTACCTCCGTATCAACGATAGTCTCAATAAAGCAACTCAAAAAGCAAAAAATCAATTTGCAAAAATTAAGTACGATTCGACCAAAGAAAAAAATGAAAATCAATTACTAAAAACACAAAAAATTGAGAATGCCCTAGAATTGGAACAACAAAAAAACAGAAATTATGTTTCCTACTTTCTAATATTTATAGGGATTCTATCCACCGTATTCTTATACTATTATTTAAAAAATAAGAGCAAAAAGGAAAAAGAAAAAGCAGTTTACGAAAGTGAAACCCGAATATCCAAAAAACTTCATGATGAATTAGCCAACGATGTTTATCAAACGATGGCTTTTGCCGAAACCCAAGATTTGCAAAACCCAATAAAAAAAGAAACCCTTCTAGGCAATCTTGATAAAATATACGCAAGAACCCGAAACATATCGAGAGAGAACAGTAAAATTGAAACGGGTGCGAAGTTTGAGGAAGAACTAAAAGAAATGATATCGGCTTATAATAACAATCAAACCCAAATAATTATTAAGGATAATGGCGATATCAATTGGTTAAAAATTCAATCCGCAAAGAAAATTGCGTTACACAGAGTATTGCAAGAACTGATGGTCAATATGAAGAAACATAGTCAGTGTTCCTTTGCTGTTATTAGTTTTGAATCGAATGAAAAATGCATTGAAATCAATTATTCTGACAATGGAATTGGAATAGACAATACACTAATTTTGAAAAACGGCCTCCACAATGTGGAAAACCGTATTCATGCCATAAATGGAACCATTACTTTTGACATAGAAACCAACAAAGGTTTTAAAGTTAAAATAGCAATTCCCAAATAATTACAGATTATGTTCAAAAAAGTTTTGATAGTAGATGACATCGATTTTAATGATATTGCAGCTGTACAGGTGCTTAAAGAACTTGAAGTTCCCGAAATTGATTTTGCCAAATACTGTGACGATGCTTTGCTAAAAATCAAAAAAGCCTACAAAGACAACGAACCTTATGAATTGCTAATCTCTGATTTGTCGTTCAAAGTCGATCACAGAGAAAACAATCTCAACTCTGGAGAAGAATTAATCGCGGCAGTAAAACAATTGTTTCCAGAAATAAAAATTATTGCCTTTTCTATCGAAGACAAATCCTATCGCATAAAATCATTGTTTGACAAATACGGCATCAATGGTTTTGTCATGAAAGGCCGCAATAGTATTGCTGAACTAAAAAAAGCAGTTGAAATTGTTTTTGATGGCACTAAAAAATACTTGTCACCAGAATTGAATTATATTCTTCAGGACAAGACTGTCAATGAAATAGACAATTACGATATTCAGCTCATTAAATACCTATCTATAGGCGTGACCCAAGAAAATATGGAGTCCACTTTTAAAGAAGTTGGCATTACGCCAAACAGCAAAAGCACCATCGAAAAACGCATCAACAAACTCAAAATATACTTTAAGGCAAACAATCCCACCCATCTTGTGGCTATTGCCAAAGACTTAGGATTGGTTTAATGCTAAAATAGTTGTCTGCCTGAAAACACTTTTGCCTTTTCGGGCAAATTGAAAATTTGTTACTTTTCAACATATAAATCACCCTGTTAAAAATGGATTTTTTACGGTTTCCCGTAAAGAAGTTTTCAGCAATGATTTTAAGTTTGCCTTTATATTTCAAAACCAATGCGAGCAAATAATTTCATTAAAACTACGATTACAAAATATAAAGCCAAAAAGAAAAACAACTTAAGAATTGTAACTCCCAAAGCAAATATATTTGTAAAACATTTATCCAAAAACAACACCTATTTAAACAGTATCATCATATCCATTGGACTTATGACAAGTCTAATTCTTTTAGGAATAGCCAATTATTTTAATTCTTTCGATTGGAGAGTTTCCTGTATTCCTTTGATGATATCCTTTATACTTACTTCCCTCCTAACTGCTCTGAAATATAGATTCAAAAAAATCTAGTTCCTTATTTTGCTGAATGCAAAAGCCATTAGTTTTTCCTAACACTTTGATTCTTGAAAGTGTTTTTTTTAAGCTTTTATTCTAACATTCAAGAGAATTAAAGAATGTAATCAATTTTCAAAAAAGAAATCCCCTAATGAGCCTTAAAAATAATTCTTCAAAAAAACATGACGAAATACATTCTAAAGACACCAAAAACGATGACTCTTAACCACTTATAAAACAACATAAAATTTAGTATAAGTTAATCATGTGCCTTACGGTTTACCGTAAAAATTTGAATTATAATCCCTCTAAATTTGAAACAAAAAGGGCATGATTAAAAAATTACTTTTTATACTATTTCCATTTTGGTTGGTAATTTCCTGTAAAAAAGAACAGCCAAAAATACAACCTCATACCCTCAATAAAGAAGTCATCACTCCTGATGACATCAATACCATTACGCCGGAAGAAGCCAAAACGTATCACAAAGATTTTAAGTATGATTATGAATATCGAACAGGAACATCCGGAAATTATGAGTATAATTATGTTGTAAATGGATTGGATCAAGTGGGAGATTCCGTATCGGGTATCATCAATATAAAAGGCAAATTCGGTGCCGGTACAATCATCAATATCAAAAATGAAACCGTAGATATACAAGTTGAATGGATTGATTATGGCAAACTAAAAGGCACAGACGAAGATGGAAATATTTACAAACTAGAAGCAAATTAAAAACAACTCTTTGTACTCGGAAGCTGATAATTCTTTTTACAATCTTTATATTTGGGCATTAATCCTGATTCATGAACAAAGCATTTTTACTTCTCTTTTTATTTTCTTTCAATACTTTTTATTCCCAAACCAAACTTCTTTCCTGGAACCTGGAAAACTTTGGTAAATCCAAATCAGATCAAGAGATTGCGTTTATTGCCAATACCATAAAAGACTTCGACATAATCACTATCCAAGAAGTAGTAGCTGGAAATGGTGGAGCACAAGCCGTGGTAAAACTAGCAGATGCACTCAATCGAAAAGGAACTAAATGGGATTATCGAATAAGCAACCCCACTTCAAGCAATAACTATAAAACAGAACGTTATGCCTTTATATGGAAAACCAGTAGCCTAAAACTAAAAGGCAAACCATGGCTAGAACAAAAATATCATTCTGAAATAGACCGTGAACCATATTTTGCCACTTTTGAAATCAAAGGAAAAAACATTACCATTGCTACTTTTCATGCCATCACAAAAAGAAAACAACCCGAAACCGAGATTAAATATTTCAAGCTTCTACCACAAGAATACCCTACTTTGAATCTACTGTTTGCGGGAGATTTCAATTGCCCTCAATCGCATTCAGTTTTTACACCTTTAAAGAAAATGGGCTTCGCTCCTATTTTAGAAAATCAAAAAACATCACTAAAAACAAAACCTAAAGGGAGCAAT
>NZ_DASTTN010000349.1:0-2787 GCF_035760125.1 Flavobacterium sp. | reverse complement strand
ATTATAATTCTTTATTTTACCCTTTCTCAATTTATGTTCATGAATTAATTAATTTTTATAAGTTTTTTCCAAAATTTCAACATACTGAAAAATTGAAATATCATTTGACTATTACAGAAACCCCAATAAAAGAATATTTACTAAACCAAGTAGAAAAACATAAAGCACTCGGTTTACACTTTATGAAAGAAAAAAAATGGGGTCAAGCCATTACCAATTTGAAAGATGCAGAAAAATTAAGTCCAAATGACATAGATGTTCTATTAAATCTTGCAAACAGTTGTTACTATAATAAGTATTACGATGAAGAATTATCCACCCGTTTAAAAATTGCTAATATTGACGAAAACATTGAAATTAATCTTGATGGCTTGTTTTGGTGTTATGATAGAATTGAAAACATATCAAAATGCATTTTTTATATTGATAAATTGCTAATGATTAATGAAAATAATTCACAATATCATAGAATGAAAGGTTCAAAGTTAGAAGAGTTAGGAGATTTTAAAAAATCCCTTAATTCTTTTACTGAGGCCATTAAATTAGATCCAAAAGAGCCTAAGAATTTTCACAGTCGTGCTTACTTGAATCTATATATAAATGATTTAGATAGTGCATACAGTGATATAAAAATGGCAGAAAAACTAAACCATACAAAAACTGATATTTTGAATTGTTATGCAAACTATTATCGCTTAAAGAATGATATAGCAAAAGCGCTTGAATCTATTAATACAGCACTTAAATTAAGTTACGATGCGATTTTATTAGGAACCAAAGCAGTAATATACTCAACAAACGGTGAAGATGATTTATTTTATGAGTACCTAATAAAAGCTATTGACGCCGGAGCCGCCACCCATAGATTATATCCTGATATTAAAGAAAAATACAGAGACAATCCTAAATTTAAAGAAATATTGGAAAAATATAATCAAAAGCTTTATCTCTAAATTTAGAAATTATAAAAAAACAGATAATAACAGATGCTAAATCCGCGCTATACGAAGTCTCCCTACTTCGTCACACACGCTGAGCAACCAACATAATTCTCCTACCAAAATCATAGGAGCTCCTATCAAAACCGTAGGTCCTCCTACTTAAACCAAAGGAGCTCCTATCTAAACCGTAGGTCCTCCTACCAAAACTATGGGAGCTCTTACCAAAATTGTAGGTCCTCCTACCAAAACTATACGAGCTCCTATCAAAACTATAGGAGCTCCTACCAAAAACATAGGAAAACCTATCAAAAGTATAGGAGAACATACCATAAAAAAAGCCAGCTTAAAAATAGGCTGGCTTTTAAACATACAATCAAATCATATAACTATAAATCAGCAGGGATTTCAGTTGCAGGTTCTGTTTTGTGCGCAAAACGCTTATTCCATTGATCCACTTCACCCATAGCAAGATCAAGAGAACCTTCATTTCCTCTGGATACTTGTAGATTTATAGTATAACGGTCAACCAATGTCATTACATCAGTTGCAGCACCCAACTGGATTTCTTCGATAGTTTCCATCGCCTGCATTAGCGCCATTTTGTTTGCCTCCAGACTGTTGTAATAATCCAAAAAATTGGCAAGCTCTGAGGGAACATCGGCACGACTCAATGAATTTGGAAATTGATTGGCAATTCTGGAAATTAATCGGGCATACCCTTCCCTGCCTTCCGCCATAGAGCGTGTTCCTTTTTTTTCCTCATCGGTCAAATTAATTTTGAACGGATTCAAAGGTGTTAATGCGGTATTAATCGCAGTTGTAAAAGCAGTCAATACTGCTGGAGCGGGAATGGTTGTAATCAATTTTGACATAAAAAATAGTTTTATTTAGTTAATAATAATTGAATTTAGATAAAATAATCATAAAACTATTCTTACCTTATGTAATTAACATCAATTTAACGTGTAATTTTTCTTATAAATAATCTAAATTCGATTAATGTTTCTTTTTGGGGAATGATGACAAAAACTCAAAAATCTCTCCCTTTAGCCCCGATTGTAGTGGAAATCCTTTTGTGTCTCGTTTTTTTTAACGAAACACAAAAGATTGAAACGGAAAGCGGGACCAATGTCGACAAATGAGCCAAATATTTCTGCTCCAAAAATTAATAATCGACCCCGAGCTATCGAATGTTTTAGAATCTTGAATAATAAAACAGACTTTTAAATCAGTTCATTTTAAATATTTTATTAACTTTATAAGACATTTACATCCAGTAAATTACTCTTATATATTCGTGTTTTTCTCCCCTATTTCTACAAACCACTTGCCTAACTAATTTTGATGGGCTTTATTTTTTTATTTCACGTAATTTATCCGCAAACAGAATAAATACTGGGTATTATTACACAAACCGAAGACTATATTTTTTTCTTTTTGAGTTCTTTGGTCAACATACTATTTGAAAGTAACTTAATAATAACTATAATTTTAAAACTTAATCAAAAATGGAAAATAATGCAAACGAAAAAAGTCTTTACGAACGTCTAGGCGGTACAGAAGGAATAACTACTATTGCCACCGAAGTTATAGAAGCCCATATGGTGAACCCTGACATTAAAGCAAGATTTCTTCCTCTAAAAGATGACCCAGAGCATTTAGCGGAAGTTAGAAAGCATGTGATAGAGTTTTTTGTCATGGGCAGTGGAGGTCGACAGCAGTACTCTGGCAAAGATATGCACGCTGCCCATGTTGGAATGAATATCAGTCAAGGAGAATACTTGTGTGTGATGGACGATATCATGTCTTTTCTTGACAAAAATAACATTGACGAGCAATCCAAAAA